>NZ_JBHJRC010000275.1:0-11249 GCF_042261735.1 Kitasatospora sp. NPDC056327
TGGGGGTGGGGCGGGACCTGCATGCCGGGCTCGTCCGCGATGTCGTCCGGGCCGTAGTGGTCCACGAAGCACCACGCCCCCACCATCCGCCGGCCCATGCCCGGGAGGAGGCGGCGGACGACGGTACTGCCGCCGAGCGCGGTCTCGCGGGGGGCCAGGAGCTCGTGGACCGGTCCGCCCGGGATCTCCGCGCGTCCGCCACGGACGGCCGGGGCCGGGACGGCGGCGGGGGTGCCGAGGTCGGGGTCAGCCATGGTGGGCCTCGCTTCCGGAGGTCGAGGGGCGCGGAGCGGCCGGGACGACGGGGGCGCCGGCCGGGACGGCGCGGGTGAGCGGGGTGGTGGCGGTGCCACCGCGGCCGGCGGACCCGGGTTCGTCGGTGGACAGCGGGTGGTGGCCGGAGCGGACGTCGACGCGGTGGCCGTCGGCCGTGCCGTCGACCACCGCCGCCGAGCGGACGAAGTCGCCCTCGGCGCCCGGCGGCTCCTCGGTCCGTATGACGGTCACAGGCCGAACCGCTCGCGCTTGGCGGCGGGGACGAGGTCGTGGTACTCGGGGTGCTTGGTGAGCCAGCCGCGGATGAACGGGCAGTACGGGAGCACGGCGAGCTCGTTGGCGCGGGCGTCGTCGAGCGCGGCGCGGGCCAGGATGCCGCCGAGGCCCTGGCCGCCGAAACGCGGGTCGATCTCGGTGTGGATGAACGCGATCTCGCCGCCGTAGCGGTGATACTCGGCGAAGCCCGCGAGTTCGCCGTCGGAGGTGATCTCGTAGCGGGACTTCCCGGGGTTGTCGGCAACGGCGGTGGTGGCGGTCATCTCGTCCTCCTGAGGGGTCGGCCTGGCGTCAGAAGTAATTTAGCATTCAACTAAAAGAAGATCAAGACCGTGCCGTGCCCGCGCCGGGTGGCCGGCGGTGGCGCGACGAGGCCGGGCGGCTGCGGCTCAGGACTCCCCGGCGGCGCGGCGGGCCGCCTTGACGCGGTCGGCGAGCTCGGCGGACGGCATCCGGCGCAGGGCGACGCCGTGCCGGGCGGCGAACTCGTCGGCCGGTTCGGGCGAGGACTCCGCGATCTCCAGGACCAGCATGCTGTGGCCCTCGTCGACCTCCTCGCTGAGCACGATCAGCCCGGCAGCGCCCTCGTGGTCCCGCCAGTGCTCCGTCGCGCTGCCGAGCGCCGTTCCGGCGGCCCAGCCCAGCAGGACGCCGATCGGGCCGGCGAGCATTCCGGCCAGGCCGCCGACGACGCCCGCGCCCACGGTCGGCGCGCCCGCGCCCCGCACCTGACTGGCCGGCACCTCCAGGGTGCCGTCGGCCAGCCGCTCCACGATCGCGGACTGGCGCAGGCCCGGCAGGTGCGCGGCCTCGTCGAAGGCGGCGCGGCAGGCGTCGCGGTCGGTGAAGTCGAGCAGCAGGACGTGGTGGTTCTCGCTCATGGTGGCGACGGCTCCTCGCTCGGCGGTCGGTGGCCGATGGAAGACCGGCCGGCTGGCGGTCGGGCCACGGTCGGCGGAGCACCGGGGCCGGACCAGTCCAGCTTGGTCCAGGAGCGGGCCGGCCGCCCTGCGCTGGTCCACCGTCCGTGGCCGGTGACCGGTGACCGGTGACCAATGGCGAGTGGCCGGTGGCCGGTGGCCGACCACCGGTGGCCCGCCCGGGCCACACGGGCTCAGGAGGCGGCGTAGGTGCGGCGGACGTTCCCCTTCGCGTCCGCCAGCAGGTAGCCGCTGATCTGGTACTCGTTGGAGAGGTAGACCCGGATGCTCGGCACGCCGTCGCCCGTCCAGACGTCCATGATCAGGTAGCGGGTCGTCGGGTTCGGCACGTTGAGCGTCTCCTCGGCCTTCTTCAGCAGGGCGGGGACGACGTCCCAGTCGTACTGCGCGAGGTCGACCGGCTTGTCCTTGTTCATCGGGCCGCCGGTGCGCTTGGTGGTCTTGCCGTCCCGGTAGTCGTACCAGTCGTAGGCGCGCCCGTCGGCGGTGGGCACCTGGGCGCTGGCGTGCTCCTCGTGGACGGTGAGCTGCTTGACCCTGGTGCCGCCGGCCTGCGCGGTGACCGCCGCGACGACGGTGCGCACGCCGTCCGGGGTGATCAGGTCGCCCTTGGCCGCCGGGGTGTTCCTGGGCGCGCTCGGCGTGGACTTCGCGGTCGGCACGACCGGCGCGCTCGGTGTGCCGGCGGGCGCGGCCGTGCCGGGCGTGCTTGGGGAAGCGGCCGGGTCGGAGCCGGCCGACGGCCCGGCGGCCGTGGTGGACGGCCCCGCCGTGCCGCTGTTCGCGTCGGGCCGCAGCGTCCAGGCGAGCACGCCCGCCAGGGCCACCCCGACGACGGCGAAGGTCACCGCGGTGCCGGTCCGGCGCCGGGCGGGCGGCGGCGGGGGCGGGATCACGGCCGGGCCGGTCGGGCCGAGGTACTGGGTGCCGGTGTTCCGGTACCCGCCGCCGTCGCCGGACCAGCCGCCGGTGGCGGACTCACCGCCGCCGGGTCCGTCCGCGGCGGGCGCGGGGTGGGGGCCGCCGGAGGGGAAGCCGTACGCACCGGGACCCGGAGCGGCGTACGGACCGGCGTACGGCGCGCCGTACCCGACGCCGGCGCCGGCACCTGTACCTGGGACCGGACCTGCGCCGGGACCCGTGCCCGCCTCGGCCGCGGCGAGCGCGTGCTCCAACTGGTCCGCGTCCGGCCGTGCCGCCGGGTCGCGGGCCAGCACCGCGGCCAGCACCGGCCCCAGCGGTCCCGAGCGGGTCGGCGGCGGCAGGGCCTCGTCCAGGACGGCCGCGAGCGTGGCCAGCGAGGTGGCGCGGCGCAGCGGGTGGTGGCCCTCCACCGCGACGTACAGCAGCATGCCGAGCGACCACAGGTCGGAGGACGGGTTGCCCTCCTCACCGCGGATCCGCTCGGGCGCGATGTACTCGGGCGAGCCGATCAGCGCCCCGGTGGCGGTGAGGGCGGTGGAATCCTGCATCGCGGCGATGCCGAAGTCGGTGAGGACGGGCGTGCCGTCGGCGCGCAGCAGCACGTTGCCGGGCTTGACGTCGCGGTGCTGGATGCCCGCGCCGTGGGCGGCCCGCAGGGCGGCGAGCACACCGCGTCCGATCCGGGCGGCCTCCGGGACCGTCAGCGGGCCCCTGGCTATCCGGTCGGCGAGGCTGCCGCCGGTGACCAGCTCCATGACCAGCCAGGGGTGGGGGTGGCCCGGGGTGTCGACGATGTGGTGGATCACCGCGACGTTCGGGTGCTGGAGCCGGGCGAGCGCGCGGGCCTCCCGGAGGACGCGTTCGCGCAACTCGCCGGCGGCGGCCGGGTCGGCCGCCGCCAGTGCCGGGTCCGGCGGGCGGACCTCCTTGAGCGCGACCTCGCGGTGCAGCATGGTGTCACGGGCGCGCCAGACCAGGCCCATGCCTCCGCCGCCGAGGCGTTCCAGCAGTTCGAAGCGGTTGTCGATGAGCCGCGTCTCCGGCCCCCCAGTGTTCATGCCGCACATGGTAGGGGGCCCTGCCCACAGGTCCGGCGGGCACCCGAGGCGGCCGGTGCTCCGCACACGCCCCGTCCTTTCCGGAGTTGGGCCCGCCGGACGGGCCGCGGGAGGGGCCTGCGAACGGCCCGCGGACGGGTCCGCGGCACGGGCCGCGGGGAGCCGTGGCCGTGCGTGCACCCTCCCGGGCGAGCGCGGCGGTCCTTCCGGGTGGCCGTGGCCGGTGGTGAACGGCGCCCGTCGGACCGGCTCGTTGTGACCGGTATGCCTGTGCACGTCGGACGGGTCACCTGGGCCGCCCTGTCCCTCTTGGTCCTCGCCCTCCCCGCGGTGGCCGCGGTGGCCGACCACCGGCCGTCGCCGGAGCGGCGCACCGGCCCTTTGCTGGCGGACGCGCCGCACGGCTGGGTGGTCGCCGCGAGCGCGGTGAACGTGCGGAGCGAGCACTCGGTCGACGAACCGGTGACGGGCCTCGCGGGGTGCGGTGAGCGGGTCGAGATCGTCGACACCTGGATCTCGCCGGTCGGGACGCGCTGGAGCCGGATCGTGGTGGTGCGCAGCGGGCTCTCGGGATGGGCGCTCCGGTCGCTGCTCGGCCGCCCGGCCCGGCCCGCCGGACCGGCGGAGCCGTGCCCCACGGCACCGCCGGATCAGTAGCCGACGGTGGGGGACCGGCCGGGTGGACCGCCCGGCCGGGAAGCGCGTCCGCCGGGGTGCGCGCGGGCGGGCGCGCCCCTCGGCGGACCCACGCGACCGGCGGCGGGCGTTCCGGGCCGGGCGCGGGCGGGTAGGGGCCGCCTGGAGCGCCGGAGCGGTCGGGGCGGCGCCCACGGGACGGAGGCGGCCGGGTGGGCGCGGACGGGACGGAAGCACCACGGACGGAAGCGGTACGGGCGGGCACCGGACGGAGGGGGCACGGGACGGGCCGGGACGGCGGGACGGACGGCGTGGGCGGGGCGCGGCCCGCCGGTCCGCGCGGCCCCGGGCCGGTGGAACAGCGGGCCACCGAGGCCGGCGCGCCCCTCCACCGCGCGTTCCTCCACCGCGCGTTCGGCTTCCGCCCGGTCGACGGCTTCATCCGGCCGGGCCCCGGCCCCGCCCGGCCATCGGTCCCCGCCCCCTGACGCTCCCGACCCGACCCGACCCGGCACCCGGTGACCGGCACGGCCCCGTAGATCCCCTCGTCGAAGGAGGCCCCCTGGTGGACCATCCGTCCCCTCCCCCGCCGGTCGCCGGCGTGCTCGTCGCCGACGCGATCGGCCGGATCCTGCTGCTGCGCCGGCCGGACGGCCGCTGGGAGCTGCCGTCCGCGCCCGTCCGCGCGGCGGAGGTGCCGGCGTCGGCGGCCGTACGCGCGCTGGCCGAGGTGTGCGGGGTGACCGCCGCCGTGCTGCGCCCGGTCGGGGAGTTCGAGGACGGCGGGGTGGCCGGGGGCGGTGCGGAGCGGGCCCGGCGGCACGTGTTCGCACTGTCGGTGCACGCGCCCGGCGCGCTGGACCGGCTCAGGCTCCCCCGGCACGCCACGCACGCCTGGTTCTTCACCGACAACCTCCCCGGCCTCACCCCGGACACCGTCCGCTTCCTGCGCGCGAACGCGCCCGCCCGCCCGCACCTGCCGCGCGCGCAGTGGCTGGCCACCACACCGCGTTCGTGGCTCTGTACGGCCGCCGTGGTGACCGCCCCGGACGGACGGCTGCTGATGGTGAAGGCGCGGGTCCGGGATCCGCGCCGGCCGAACGCCGGACGGTGGAACTTCCCCGGCGGCGTCCTCGACACCCACGAGGACGCGCCCACCGGGGCGGCCCGCGAACTGCGCGAGGAGACCGGTCTCGACCGGGCCGCCGGTCCGCTGCTCGCGGTGCTCTGGCAGCACCCGGAGCCGGGCGCGGACCACCCCATCGTGCAGTTCTTCCACGACTTCGGAACCGCCGATCCGACCGCGGTCCGGCTCGGCTGCCCGGACGGGGAGATCACCGACTGGGCCTGGCTCCGCCCGGACGGCGAGCTGGACGCCGCCGCCGGTCCGGCCAGGGCGTTCGCCGCGCGCCAGGCGCTGGCCGCCCGCGCCTCCGGCCGCACCGTCACCGCGTCCTACCCGCCCGGCGGTGCCGGCTCCGGAGGCTGACGCGCCGACGGGCCGTTGCGGGTGCGCGACACGGTTCCGCCGCTCGGGTAGCGTCACCGGCCGTGGAGGAGATCCGACCACCGGCCGCCCGTCCGCCCCTCGGCCGTCCGCCGGCCGTCCCGGACCGGCTCTGGTACGCCGCCTACGGCTCGAACATGCACGCCGAGCGGCTCGCCTGCTACCTGCGCGGCGGACGGCCCGCCGGCAGTGCCCGGGACTACCCCGGCTGCCGTGACGGCCGCCTGCCGGACCACTCGGCGCCGGTCCGGCTGCCCGGACGGCTCTACTTCGCCCTGGAGTCCCGGGTCTGGGGCGGCGGCACCGCCTTCTACGACCACGACCCGCGCCACCGGGGCGGCACGCCGGCCCGCGCCTACCTGCTGACCGTCGGGCAGTTCAGCGACATCGCCGCCCAGGAGACGGGCGGCGGACCGGGCACGGACCTCGATCTGGCCACCGTGCTGCGGACCGGGCGCGACCCACAGGGGCCGGGCCGCTACCAGACCCTGGTGAGCCCCGGCACCCTGGACGGCGTCCCGGTGCTGACCATGACCGCCCCGTGGTCGCTGGCCGAGGCCGAGCTGAACGCCCCGCGCGTCTGCTACCTGCGCAACCTCGCCGCCGGCCTGACCGACGCGCACGGCTGGTCGCCGCGCCGCGCGGCCGTCTACCTGAGCACCCGGCCGGGCGCCGCCGGGCACTGGACCGTCGACGCCCTGCTCGCCGCGCTCGACCCGCGCACCGGAGGCTGAGCCTCCGCGGCGGATTCCGGCCGCCACGCCTTGACCATCCGTCATCATCGGCCGCTTATCGAGGAATTCAGTGGGCAAACGGCCGTTCGATGACGGATGATCGGGCTGGCGGCCCGCTTCGACCGGGCGGTGCCGGGCGACAGGACGGGGGCAGGGACGACATGGAGGCGATGCGGGTCTTCGCACTGGTGGTGGCGACGGTCACCACCGGACTCACCGCCGCACTGTTCTACGCCTACGCCTGCTCGGCGACGGCGGGGCTGAGCACCGCGGACAACCTCATGGTCGCCCAGGTGATGCAGCGCCTCAACGTGGCCGTCCTCAACGGGTGGTTCCTGCTGGGCTTCGTCGGCGCGCTGGTGTCGACGACCGCCGCCGTCGCGCTGCACCTGCCGAGCGACGGACACCGGGTGCTGCCGGCCGCGGTCGGCGCGCTCGTCTGCTACACCGGCTCGCTGGTGGTGACCAGGGTCGTCAACCTCCCGCTGAACCAGGCGCTCGCGGAGGCCGGCCGGTCGGGCGCGCTCGGGTACGCCGGCGTGGGCACGGGAGACCGGCTGCCGTCGCGCCGGGCCCAGTCCCAGTGGATCGCGGCGCGGGCCCTGCTGTCCACGGCGGCGCTCGGCTTCCTCTGCTGGGCGCTGGTCATGCACTGCAACCTCGGCCCTCGCTGACCATCGGGCGGCGCAGCGCCGGCGCCCGCCGACCGCAGCCGGGTCGGCCCGCGGCCGCCGTCGTCCGGCACCGCTCAGCCGACCGCCAGCACCACTGTGGTCGGCGTGCCGGGGCCGGTCGTCGCGGCGGCCGGTCCGCCGGCCGGACGGCCGACCCGCGCGGGCGGGACGCCCCCGCCCCGGAGGTCCCCGCCCCGGGCTCCTGCACCCCGGGGTTCGGCACCAAGCGCTTCGACACCCCGCGCCTCAACTCCCCGCGCCTCAACGCCCTGCGCTTCAACACCCCGCGCCTCAACACCCTGCGCTTCGGCGACCTGCGCCTCCGCGGCCGACGAGGTCCACGAGGCCGCCGAGCGGCGGTGCTCCTGCGGGGTCAGCCCGCGCACCCGCTTGAACGCGGTGCTGAGCGCGAACGCGTCGCCGTAGCCGACCCTCCGGGCCACCGCGGCCACCGTGAGCTCCGGGTCGCGCAGCAGGTCGGCCGCCAGCGCCAGCCGCCAGTTCGCCAGGTAGGCCATCGGCGGCTCGCCGACCAGTGCGGTGAACCGCCGGGCCAGGCCGGCCCGGGAGACCCCCACGCCCGCGGCGAGCGCCGCCACCGTCCACGGGTGGGCCGGATCGTCGTGCAGCAGTCGCAGCGCCGGGCCGACCACCTCGTCGGTCTGGGCCCGCAGCCAGCCGGGCGCGTCACCGTCCGGGGCGGCGAGCCAGCCGCGCAGCACCCCGACCACCAGCAGGTCCAACAGCCGGTCCAGCACCACCTCCTGGCCCGGTTCGGCCCGGGTGACCTCGGCGGCCAGCAGCCGGACCAGGGTGTCCTCGGTGCTGTTCACCCCGGCCGGCCGCACCAGCAGCGTCGGCAGGTGCGCCAACAGCCGGCGGCCGATCTCGTGCTCGGCGGAGTAGGTGCCGGTCAGCATCACCGACGGGCGCTCGTCGCCCGGCCGGGCCTCGCCCCAGGTCCGCACCCCGAGGGCCATCGAGGTGGCGACGCTGACACCCTCCCGGGAGCAGATCTGTCCCGGGCCGATCACGATCTCCGGCTCGGTGCGCGGATCGTCCGCGACGGTGTAGGCCTCCGGACCGCGGACCAGCGCGAGGTCCCCCGGGCGCACCCGCACCGGCTCACCGCCGTCGGGCAGGATCCAGGCCTCGCCGTCCAGCATGGTCATCAGCGACAGCGGCGCCCGGTCCTCGATCCGCAGCGCCCACGGCGTGCTGAGGACGGAGCGGAGCACGAACGCGCCACGGGCCTTGGGGCCGTCGAGCAGCCCGGTCAGGGTGTCCATGCCGGGCAAGCCTAGACGGACCCGGGAGGCGGTGCCCGGCGGGAGCCGCCGGCGGTCCGGCACCGGGCACACGGCCGGGCCGGTTCCCCGGCAGGGGCCCGTTACCCGGCAAGAACCCGGCAACGGGCACCGGGCCGGGAGGGCGAGGAGCACGACGGCCGGTCAGCGGCCGGCCGAGCGGCGGTGGACCAGCAGGGCGCGGGCGAGCGCGGCCACCGCGGCCGTGCACAGCACGGTGCGGGCGATGTTGGCGGTCGTCCAGGCCGGCGCGAAGGCGGCCCGGACCGCGGCGGCGTCGGCGAGCAGGGCCGGGTCGCCGGCCTGTGCGAGCCGGTCGTTGAGCGGGACGTTGACGGTGCCGGTGAGAACGAGGGCGGCCAGGTAGAGGAGGGTCGCCACGGCCGTCCAGAGGGTGGCGGCGCGCTGTCCGGAGCGGTGCAGCAGCCACGTCCCGACCGCGGGCACCGCGAGGGCGCCGAGGAGGACGACGCCGAAGACCGGGTTGGTGATGGCGGCGTTGATGTTCTGCATGGCGGTCACGTAGGTGCGGTCGTCGCCGGCCGCGAGGCCGGGCATGACCGAGACGTCGAAGGCGAAGAACAGGCCGGACATCAGGCCCATCGCCGTGGTGGCGGTGGCGAGGACCGGGCCGGTGACGGCCGGACCGCGCAGGGCGGCGGGGACGGGGACGGGGGCGGCGGCGGGGGCGACGGGCATGCGGGACTCCGGGAGGTGCGGGGCGGGCGGTCCGGGGATCGCGCGGCGGGCGGATCCCCGGACCGGGAGCGGGCGGGGCGAGCGGGAGAGCAGGAGGGTGCGGGGCGCGGCGGGGCGGCGGGCTCAGACGTTCCAGACCCCGGACGCCGCGGCGGCCCGGGCGTACTCCGCGAAGTCGCGCGCCGGCCGGCCGAGCGCGCGCCGAACGCCGTCCGTCAGGTGCGCGTTGCGGCCGTCCGTGATCGTCGTGAAGAGTTCGGCGAACCCACCGGGCAGGCCGGCGGCCTCCAGCACCGCCCGGTACTCCTCGACGGTGACCGCCTCGAAGCGGATCTCGCGCCCGGTCGCCGCGGACAGCTCCGCCGCGGCGTCCGCGAAGGAGAGCAGCCGCGGGCCGGTCAGCTCGTAGACCTCGCCGCCGTGCCCCTCCTCGGTGAGCGCCACCACCGCGACGTCCGCGATGTCCTCGGCGTCGACGAACGGCTCGACGGCCCCGCCGGTCGGCAGCGCCAGCTCGCCCGCCAGCACCGACTCCAGGAAGAAGCTCTCCGAGAAGTTCTGTGCGAACCAGGCGCAGCGGACCACCGTCCAGCCGGTCCCGGCGCCGGCCACCGCGGCCTCGGCGGCCTGGGCGGCCTCCTCGCCCCGGCCGGAGAGCAGCACCAGCCGGGCGACCCCGGCCCCGGCGGCGCGGCGGGCGAAGGCACCGACGGTCTCGACGGCACCGGGGAAGGCGAGGTCGGGGTGGAAGGCGAGGTAGACGGCGCCGACCCCGTCGAGGGCGGCGTCCCAGGTGGTGTCGTCCGACCAGTCGAAGGGGACCGGCGCGGTGCGCGAACCGATCCGGGCGGTGTGGCCGAGCGCGGTCAGGCGCTCGGCCACCCGCCGGCCGGTCTTGCCGGTCCCGCCGGTGACCAGGACGGTCAGGGCGCCGGTGGCGGCGGGGTCGGTGTCGGTAGCGGCACCGGTCGGGACGGTGGCGGCGGTGGTGCCGGCGGCGGTGGCCGGGGAGGCGGTGCCGGTCTGCTGGATGCTCGTGCTGTTCTCGTTCATGGGCATCAGTCAACTCCGCGCGCCGCCGCCCGGACATGGCCGTCGCGCTCAGCCGCATGTGTGCGCGTCCACGCGCCCGCGCCGCCCCCGGCGGGGCCGGTCAGCGGTCCCGGCGGACGGCGGTGACCACGGTGGCGTCGAGGTCGTCGTCGTACCCGAGGGCGGCGGTGAGACCGGCGGCGGTCACCACCCCCAGGGCTGCGCCGGCCTGCTGGTCGCTGGTCTCGAAGAGCAGCGCGCCGCCCGGGGCCAGCCAGTGCGGGGCCTGCGCCGCCACCCGGCGCAGCACGTCGAGGCCGTCGGCGCCGCCGTCCAGTGCCGGGCGGGCCTCGTGCAGCCGCGCCTCGGCCGGCAGCAGCTCGATGTCGGCGGTGGGCACGTACGGGACGTTGGCGAGCAGGACGTCCACCCGGCCGCGCAGGCCGGGCGGCAGGGCGTCGAAGAGGTCGCCCCGGAACACCTCGGCGCCGGTGGCGGCGAGGTTGCGGCGGGCACAGCCGACGGCGGCCGGGTCGACGTCGGCCGCGTAGAGCCGCACGGGGTGGCCGACGGCGGCGGCGAGCGCGGCGCCGAGCGCGCCGGTGCCGCAGCAGAGGTCGACCACCAGCGCGTTCTCGCCGGCGAGGGCGGCGGCGGAGCGGGCCAGGAACTCGCTGCGCCGGCGGGGCACGAACACGCCGGGGTCGACGGCGATCCGCAGGCCGGCGAACTCGGCCCAGCCGGCGACGTGCTCCAGCGGGCGCCCGGCGGCGCGGTCGCGGACCATGGCGGCCAGGTCGGCGGGGTCGGCGGCGGCGGCGAGCAGGATGCGTGCCTCGTCCTCCGCGAAGACGCAGCCGGCGGCCCGCAGACGGGTGGTGACGGCGGAGCGGAGGGAGGCGGACGGATGGACAGACATGGGGAACCCCTCGGAGCACAGGTGCTAGGACGTCGTCCGACCCGGGGCTCTCCGCGCATTCGTCGCCGGACGGCGACGGTCCCGCGCGGTCGGGACGACGGCCGGCCCTAGGGCCTGGCGCGGTCCTGCGCGAGGGTGTCGCGGTCACGGCCGGGGAGCACCCGTTCCGGCACAGCGGTCATGGGTTCTCACCTCCCCGTTCCTATGCGTACTGTTGCGGCGTCGGCCAGGATAGCGCACCGGCCCGCCGGCGGAGGCCGGCGGGC
>NZ_JBHJRC010000276.1:0-11223 GCF_042261735.1 Kitasatospora sp. NPDC056327
GGCGTGGACGGGGAGCCGGTGCCCGAGGAGCCCGGGCCGCTGCGCGCGGAGTCGTGGGGGGCCCCCCGGGGCGGGGGGGGGGCGCCCCCGCCCCCGCCGCCGGCCCCGCGGGGCGGGGGGCGGCCGGCTCGCCGGCCGCCCCCGAGTGCCTCGACGAGGACTCCGCCCTCCAGCTGTGCCTCGGGGACACCGCCGGAGGGCCACAGGCAGGTCGGACGGACCGGCTCCGTGGGCGCTCGGACAGGAGCCGGGTTGTTGTCCGGTGACGGAGGAGCCGGCAGAACGGCGTCGTGACCACGAGCGTTCGCTCAGCGGCCCGTCGAGCAGGCCGTGGGGACGGCTTCGACAAGCGACAAGCTCAGAGGAAGTGCCGGATCGGGGCGGTTGCCGCCTCCATCGCGCGCCGGGCCGGGCCGCGGCGGTGCCAGCGGGACGGCGTGAGGGCCTCACTGCGCGTCAGGTCCCGGTCGAAGTCCTGGTCCAGCCGGGCGGTGAACTCCTCGTCCACCACGGCCAGCACCACCTCCTCGTCGTGGTCGAGCGAGCGGCGGTTGAAGTTCGCCGAACCGATCACGGACATCGTGCCGTCCAACGTGAGGACCTTGGCGTGCATCATCGTCGGCTCGTACTGCCAGACCGTCACCCCGCAGGCCATCATCCGCCCGAAATGGCGCTCGCCCGCCAGCTGGCAGACCCGCTTGTCGGTGTGGCGCCCCGGTACGAGCAGCTCGACGGTGACGCCGCGCCGCGCCGCCTGGCAGAGCAGGTCGACGAAGTAGTCGTCGGGGGCGAAGTACGCGGTGGCCACGCGGAGCCGGTGCTCGGCGGAGGAGATCACCACCCGCATCAGGGTCTGCAGGTCCTGCCACCCGACGGCGGCCGAGCCCCGGACGACCTGGACCACCGCGCCGCCCGGCTGCTCGTGGTCCTCGAACCGGTCGGCCCCGTCGTAGAGCGTTCCGGGGGCGCACTCGGCCCAGTTCTGCGCGAAGGCGGCGGCGATCCCGTCGACCGCGGGGCCGACCACCCGCACGTGGGTGTCCCGCCACTCGCCCGGGTGGCGGGCGTCGCCGCACCACTCCTCGGCGATGCCGACTCCGCCGGTGAACGCGATCCGGCCGTCCACCACCAGCACCTTGCGGTGGCAGCGGTGGTTCTGCTTGAACGGCGAGAGCCGAACCGGGCGCCGGAACCAGGAGATCCGGACGCCGGCCTGCTCCATCAGGTCGATCAGCCCGGGCTCGATCAGCCTGCTGCCGAACCCGTCCAGCAGCAGCCGTACCCGCAGCCCCTCGGAGGCCTTGCGGGCCAGCGCGTGGGCGAACCGGCGGGCGATGTCGCCGCGCCAGTAGACGAAGGTCATCAGGTCGACGGTCCGCCGGGCGCCGTTCACGGCCTCCAGCATCGCGGGGAAGATCTCGTCGCCGTTGCGCAACGGCGTCAGCAGGTTGCCTTCGGTGGCGGCGATCCCGATCAGGGCCTCCAGCCGACGGCGCAGCGTCGGGCCGCGGTCGGGTCCGGAGGTGGCAGCGGCCTGTTGGACGGGGCCGGGGCCGGAGGCGGCCGCGGCGTGTTCGACGGGGCGGGGGCCGGGTGCGGTCTCGGTGGTCATCGGGTGTGTTCCGTCCGGAGGAGGGGCTGATGGTGGCAGCCGCTCCGCTACCCGTTCGGGGCGGGTCCACGCCAGGGGGATGAAATCCGGGGATCGGGGGACACGGCGTCCGTGACGAGAACCCAGGCGCGCGCCGTGCGGATCGGCGTACCGGTGCTGGCGGCGACCACCCAGGGAGCGGTGCTGCTCGCGGCCGGGCTGCTGATCACCCACCCGCCGGCCGGCTGGTGGGATCCCGGCGAGCGGGGCCTGGTGGCCTGGCTGGCCGCGCACCGCACCGCCGCCCTGACCGGGGCGAGCGAGTGGCTGTCCGCGCTCGCCTTCACCCCGGCCGTCGTGACGGTGACGGTGCTCGCGTCCGTCGCGCTGCTGGTCGGGCGCCGGTGGCGGGGCGCTGCGCTGCTCTCGGGCGCGGTCGCCCTTCAGGCCACCCTCTTCGTGACCGCCGCCCACCTGGTCGACCGGGCCCGGCCGGACGTGGCCCGGCTCGACGGTGCGCTGCCGACCTCCAGCTTCCCGTCGGGGCACGTCGGTGCGGCGACCGCCCTGTACGGGGGCCTCGGTCTGCTGCTGCTGCGGACGCGGCACGGGTGGCGGCGGGTGGTGTGCGCGCTGCTCTGGGCCGTTCCGGTGCTGGTGGCAGCCAGCCGGCTGTACCGGGGCATGCACCACCCCACCGACGTGCTGGCGGGCGCGCTGAACGGCGCGGCGGCGCTGTGGGTGGTCTCCCTGGCGCTGCCCGCCCGGCAACGGCCCCGCACCGCCACCGCCGCTCCGGTGCGCGGATCCGTCGCCCTGGTCTACAACCCGGTGGGTGTGGACGGCGCCCTGCTGGAACGGCTGTCCGCGGTCGTCACCGCCCACGGTCACCGTCCTCCGCGGCTCCTGCCCGGGTCCGCGGAGGACTCCGGCCGGGCGGCGGCCGGGCGTGCCGTCGCCGGCGGGGCCCGGCTGGTGGCGGCCTGCGGCGGCGACGGCACGGTGACGGCCTGCGCCGACGCACTCGCCGGGACGGACGCCGCCCTGGTGGTCGTCCCGTGCGGCACCGGCAACCTGCTCGCCCGCAACCTCGGCCTGCCGGCCGACCCGGCCGACGCACTGGCCGCCGCCCTCGGGGGCCACGCCCGCCGGATCGACCTGATGCGGGCGGAGGGCGACGGTCTGCCCGCCCGGGCTGCCGCGACCATGGCCGGGATGGGCCTGGACGCCGCCGTCATGGCCTCCACCCACCGGGGCCTGAAGCAGCGCCTCGGCTGGCCCGCCTACCTGCTCGGCGCGATCCGGCACCTGAGTGACCGTCCGTTCGCGCTGACCGTGTGCGTCGACGGCGGCCGCCCCGTGCGGCGCCACGTCCGGATGGCCGTGGTCGGCAACATCGGCGCCCTCCAGGGCGGGATGCGCCTGCTCCCCGGTGCCGTGCCCGACGACGGCCTGCTCGACCTCGTCCTGGTGCAGCCGCGGGGCCTGCGCGGCTGGGGCGCCGCCCTGGTCGGCCTGGTCACCGGCGCCCGCCGGCCCGGCCCGGCCGCCCCGCTGGAGCACTTCCGCGGACGGCGGATCGAACTCACCGCCGACCGGACCCGCCCGCGGGAGTGCGACGGCGACCCGGTCGGGGACGGCCGGCTGCTCGTACTGAGCGTCCGCCCGGACGCCCTGCTGGTGCGGCTGCCCGGCACCGCCCGGGACACGCCGCTCGAAGGGGCGGAAACAGCACGCACGGAAGAGGAACGGGAAACGGCATGACACGGACCGACCACGGCCGCCGGCCCCGACGGACGGAGGGCCTCTGATGGGAACCGCCAGCCGCGTCGGGACCGGCCACGAGCACCTGTCCGCCGACGAGGCGGTGCTGACGCTCCGTCGGGGCTCCTGGTGGCCCCTGGCCCGTGACGCCTTCCTGCGCTTCCGGTACGCCGACGGGTTCAGCCACGCCCGCGCCCTCGCCTTCCAGATGGTGCTCTCGCTGGTGCCGTTCGCGATCTCCGTGGTCGGTCTCGCCTCCTCGGTGCACGGCGGGCCCGTCGGCCAACTGGTGCAGGCCAGTATCGAGGGGATGGCTCCCGCATCCAGCGGCGACCTGGTCCGTGACGTCCTCGACCGCAGCCGCAACCACACCGGCGGCACCGTCGCGCTCTGGTTCGGCGCCCTGTTCGCGCTGGCCAACCTGGTGACCGCGATGTCCCAGGTCGAACGCGGCGCCAACCGCATCTACGGCATCGAGCGGGACCGCCCGTTCGACCGGAAGTACGGGCGGAGCCTCTTGATGGCCGCGGGTGCGGGCCTGCCCCTCGGCACCGGCTTCCTCGTCCTCGTCGCCGGCCCGCGGGTCGCCGCGGCGGCCGACCAGGTCTTCGGCCTGGGCACCGGCACCACCACCGCCTGGACGCTGCTGCGCTGGCCGATCGGCCTGCTGCTCACCCTCACCTCCACCGCCCTGATCTTCCGGCGGGCCCCGCGCCGCCGCCAACCCGGCTACAGCTGGCTGGCCTTCGGAGCCGGTGTCCACCTGGTGCTCTGGCTCGCCGCGACCTGGCTGCTCACGCTCTACCTGCGCGTCAGCGGTTCCTTCGACGCCGTCTACGGGCCGCTCAGCGTCGTCTTCTCCTTCCTGGTCTGGGCCTACCTGACCGCGATCGCCCTGTTCCTCGGTCTCGCCTTCGCCGCCCAACTGGAGGCCGACCGCACCGGGCGGCCCGGCCCGGTCCTGCCCGACCCGGAAGGGAGCGGATCGTGATCCGCCGCCCCGGACGCCACCGCACCCCGCTGCGCCCGTCGCTGCGCACCGCGGACCTGCGGCTCGGCGAGCGCCTTCTCGCCGGCGTCCTCGCGTTCGGCGTCGCGGCGGTGCCGGCCGCGCTGCTGCTCGTGCTGATCGAGGCGAACTGGCCACCGCTGCACCGGCTCGACGCGGGCACCGCCGGGCACCTGCACGCCTCGGTCCGCGACCGCCCCGGTGTGCTCGCCGTGCTGCGCGCCCTCAGCAACGGCGTGTGGGACCCGCTGACGATGCGGTTGCTGATCGCGGCGACCGTCGGGTGGCTGCTGTGGCGCAGGGCCTGGCGGCTCGCGGTCTGGGCGGCCGCCACCGTCACCGCGTCCGGGCTGACCGGCCTGGCGGTGAAGGTCACCGTTGCCCGGGCCCGGCCCGCGCTGCCCGATCCCGTGGCGCACGCCCCCGGCTTCTCCTTCCCGTCCGGGCACGCGATGACGGCCGCCACCTGCTGCGCGGTGCTGCTGTTGGTGTTCGCCCCGGTGCTCGGCCGGCGGTGGCTGCCGGCGGCGCGGGCGGCCGCGGTGATCAGCGTCCTCGGGGTCGGCTGCACCCGGATCGCGCTCGGCGTGCACTGGGTCAGCGACGTCCTCGCCGGTTGGCTGCTCGGCCTCGCCCTGGTCGCGGCGACGGCGTGGGCGTTCGAGGGGTGGCGCCGCGACACCGGCCGGTCCGTGCCACCGCCGCTCACGGAGGGGCTGGAGCCCGAACTCGCCCGGCAGGGGCCGGCGGAACCCGGGGTGAGCGGCGGCCGGTGAGGCCTGCTGCGGAGTCGACCGGGTGCGCAGCGGGCGCGGCGGAGCCGTCGTCGCCGGACGGCGCGCAGGTCGTCGGGGGGCGGTCGGGCCGGCACGCCGGCGCTACCGCCGGTCCCGGTGACCGTCCGTCCCCGCTGTCGCGGCGAACGCCGCCGACCGGTCCACGCCGGTCCAGTGCCCGAACGGGTACACCACCCACTCCGCCCGGCCGATGACCCGGCGCTCGGGCACGAAGCCACCGGCAGGATCGCCCAGGTGGTCGCGCGAGTCGTGGGAGGCGCTGCGGTGGTCCCCCATCACCCACAGCTTTCCGTCCGGCACCACCACGTCGAAGGCCACGTCCGACGGTTCGTCGCCTTCGGCCAGGTAGGAGGACTCGTCGATCGGCACACCGTTGACAGTGATCCGCCCGCCCGGGCCCGTGCTGGTCACCCGGTCCCCGCCGACCCCCATGACGCGCATGAAGAAGATCGTTTCCCCGGCCGGCATCAGGCCCAGGTCCCGTCCCAGCGAACGCAGTCCCTCCAGGACACCGGTTCGCTTGGCCACCCCTCGCACGAAGTGGCCCCGCCCGTCGAAGACCACCACGTCCCCGCGGCGGGGGTGACCGTCGAAGGCGTACGCCAGCTTGTTCACGAGCAGGCGGTCGCCCGGGCGCACCGTGTTCTCCATCGAGCTCGACGGCACCGCGAACGGGCGGGCGACGAAAGCGTTGACCGGCAGGACGATCACGGCAAGGACACCCAGCAGCCGGAGCAGGCGCCGCAGGCGGGAACCGGTCCGCGGGCCCTCCGACGGGTCCGCCCCCTTCTGCCGCCGTGCCCGACCGTTCGCCTCACCCCGTTCGCTCACGTCCGCCCTCCTGACGGTCGATGCCGGGCGGCAGCACCGCACGCGGGGCGGCACTCTCCTCGATCCGCTGCCGGACCTCGTCGCCACCGGCCCCGGGCCCCCCGCTGGGGGACGGTGGCGGCGGTGATGTCCCGTACGCCGACGCACCGGGGAGCACGGGCGCCGGCGACGGCGTCCGGCCGGTGCGCGGCACGCCGACGGCCGCGGGCCTTCGAGGAGCGGGCGGCGGCGCGCTGTGCGCCGCACTCCCCGCGACCATCGGCCCGAGGCCGTGCCTCGATGCGTCGCGCCTCGTTCTCCGTCTCCATGATCGCGAGCGTATCCGGCCCGTCCGACACGGCGTCCCGCAGGTCAGCTCCGGTCGGCGGCCGGCACCGTACCGGCGGACGGCGGTGCCTGGTCCCGGCAAGGGCCGGCCTCCGGGGAGTCACCCGCGGACCCCGGGGTGCCGACCGTCCGCGCCCGGGCGGTGGGGAGCGCGGCGGCCAGACGCAGACGCTGGACGCCGCCTCGTGTCAGCGGCATCCCGCTGCGGGTCACGAGGTCGTGCGCGGCGGGGCCGATCCTCGTACCGGACGTTCGTCGGCCCTGCGCGTTCTCGACGACGGCCGGCCGGGTCACCGCTCGCAGGGCTCTCCGGGCAAGGCTCGTCTCCTCGGTCAGTAGTTGGTGTCTTCCGGGCCCGACCTCCTGCTCGTTCCAGCACACCGCGAGACGGCCGGCTTCGAGGACCTCGCCCTCCCCGTCCCGCAGCCGGCGTGAGCAGAGGAACTGCATGATCGCCGAGCGTCCGATGCCGGATCCGGGGGCGACGGCATCGTCCACCAGAACGTCCTCAGGCGCCCGGGCCCCGGTCGGCAGGAGCAGAAACGCCTGCCGACCACCGCACCCCAGGGCCTCCCCGAGGTCGCGGTGCAGATGCACCTGGTGAAGGCCCTTCGGGCCGGGATGACTGCACAGCCAGCCGGAGCGCGGCAGGGCGTCGCGGATGCTCCGCCCGATGAGTTGCTCGTCCTGGGGCAGCGCCCAGACACCGGTCGTCTTCGTTCGGGAGCCAGGAGATGCCACACGCGCAGCATGGCAGAGAACGAGGACATCCCCTCAAGGGCCCCCTGGACGCCCCCGCTCACCGGGCCGGCTCCACGGGAGTCGCGGCCGCGGCCGAGGTGGGGCGTGTCGAGCCGGCTCGGCGGGCGCGGCGCGGCGGTGCCGTGAGCGGCCCGGGCGGCACGACGGGCGTCCTCCCCGCGCAGGCGCGCGGGGAGGACCACCCCTGGGGCCCGTCAAGGAAGCCGGGCTGCGTTCGGGAGGCGCCTGAGGGCAGCATGGCGCTGGAGAACCGGCAGGCGCTGTTCGATCCGGCACGGCCGAATGGCTGGGTGGCGCAGTCGTCGAGACCCGTGGACGGGTGGCGTCAGCCGATCGTCAGCTGCCACCTGGTCTCTCCGTCGTGCGACTGGTCGGTGGGGGTGAGGCCGGCCGCCGTGGCGACGGCGGCGGATGCCCGGTGGCCGGGGTGGATGTGGGCGACGACCGTGTGCACCCGGTGCCGCCGGAGCCAGGCGACGAGTCCTCGGGTGGCTTCGGTGGCGATTCCGCGCCGGTGCCAGGGGGTGCCTGTCACCCAGGCGATCTCCGCGACGGCTCCCCGGTCGTCGGCGGTGACCGTCGCCTGGACATAGCCGGCCAGGCAGGTGTCGTCGCGGAGCCGGATGATCCAGTTGCACCAGGATTCGCCGGGGTTCGGCGAGCCGCCCACCAGACGTTCGTAGCGGATGCGCAGGTCCTGGGCGGTGTCCGGGGCGCCGCCGGTGAAGGTGTGCAGGCCGGGGTCGGACAGCACCCCGGCCATCTCGTCGGCGTGATCGGCCTGCAGGGGCAGCAGGTCCAGCCGGTCGGTGCGGATGGTTTCGGGCTTGAGGGGGATCACGCTGTCTCCTGGTCGGAACGTTCGACGAGCATGCCGCATCGGCAGCCCGCCCCGGCCGTCGGTGGTCTTCCTGACGGCCTCGGGGAACCTCGCACCGCGGAGCCTTCCGACCCCGCGCCCTTCACCCCCAGCCCGGGTGGATCAGCCGTCCGTGGTGGATCAGGGACACGGACTGCTTGAGCCGGCGTGCGCGGATGCTGATCTCGTAGCCCCTGATGCCCTCGATGTGGGCCAGGCGGCCGCTGAGGTAACGGTAGAAGTCCGGGGTGTCCTTGCAGATGACGACGGCCAGGAGGTTGTGCCGGCCGCTGGTGGCCGCGGCGAAGGCGCATTCGTCGTGCCGGGCGATCTCCTCGCCGATCCGCTGGAGGGCGGGCAGGTCGACCTGGAACCAGAGGAGCGCGCTGAATTCGTAGCCGAGCCGTTCCGCCAGGATGTCGATGCCGTAGGCGAGGGAACCCGTGGCCTCCAGGGCCTCCAGCCGGCGGGCGACGCGGGCCGGGGACCAGCCGGTGGCCTCCGCCAGACCGGTGTGGGAGGCGCGGCCGTCCTCCGCCAGGGCCGCGAAGAGGGGGAGGTCCTCGTCGGTCGGGGCGAGCGGCGGCCCGGCGGGTGCGGGGCGCTCCGCCATCAGCTGTCGCACCTGCTCGTCGGTGAGGGAGCGTTCCCCGCCGGCCCAGCCGGCCGTGGCCGGGGTGGTGAACTCGTGGATGAGCAGGTCCACGCTCGTGTCGAGGAGCGAGGTGGCCTTCGGGAGCTGCCGCAGCAGGACGTCGTCGTGCCCGGTGCCGCTGGCCGAGCGGATGACGCAGATGACCTCCGACCCGCCGGAGGCGATGCCGGCGTAGCCGACCTCGGACCTGCGGGCGAGGGACTCGGCGACGGGGCCGGCGGCGTCCGGGCGGCACCGCAGCCGGGCGATCCACTCCGCCCGTCCGTGGGCGGCCGGGCTGCTCAGCCCGACCACGCGCAGGACCCCGCCGCGGCGCAGCGCGTTGTAGCGGCGGGCCACGGTCTGTTCGGACACGCCGATGACCTCGCCGAGGCGGCGGAACGAGGCCCGCGGGGCGCAGTGCAGCCCGTGGATGATTTTTCGGTCCAGGTCGTCGTGCACGGAGGAATCCTGACACACGCTGGCGTGAGGATGGAGGTTTCTCCGCATCTGCCGAGATCGCTTGGGGACTATCCGCCGGCGGGGGCGAAGCTGGTCGCTGCCCAACCAGCAGTCGGTGCCCGCGCGGCGCCCCGCAGCCGAAGGAACCACTTCGTGAACCCCGCAACGGTGCGACGCCCCGGGGCCGGACGAGGCGTCACGCTCGTCATGGCCTGTCTCGGCGTGTTCGTCGCCTACCTCCCCGTGACCACCGTGTCGGTGAGCCTGCCCGCGATCCAGCGGACGCTGGGCGCCTCGACCGCCCAGCTGTCCTGGGTGTCGGACGCGTTCGTCCTGCCGATGGCGGCGCTGATCCTGACCACCGGCGTGTGGGGCGACGTCCACGGCCGCAAGCGGGTGTTCCAGGCGGGCATGGCGCTCTGCGCGCTGGGCGCGGCCGTCTCGCTGGCGTCGGACTCGGTGCAGTCGCTGTGGATCGGACAGGCGGCCTCCGGCCTGGGGGCGGCGGCACTGCTGCCCACCACGCTGGCGCTGATCAGCCACGCCGTGCCCGACCACCGGGAGCGGGGCAGGTTCATCGGTGTGTGGGCGATGTCCATGCTGGCCTCGCTGGCCTCCGGGCCCCTGATCGCCGGGGTGCTGCTGGAGCACGTCGGGGTGCGCTGGATCTTCCTCCTGCCCATCCCGGTGTCCCTGGCCGTGCTCGCCGTCGCGGCCTTCCTGCTGCCGGACTCCCGGGCGCCGCACGGCCGGCGGCTCGACTGGCCCGGGCAGATCAGCGCTGCCGTCACCGTCACCTCGGTCGTCTACGGCGTGATCGAGGGCGGCGCCAACGGCTTCGGCGAGCCCGCCGTGGTGGCGGCCCTGGTGCTCAGTGCGACGAGTGCGGTCGCGTTCGTCCTCGTGGAGCGCCGCAGCAGCAGCCCGATGCTCGACCTGGCCCTGTTCCGCAGCCCGGCCTTCGCCGCCACCACGCTGGTTGCCATGATCAGCTTCCTGGGGCTGATCGGCTTCTTCTTCGTCCTGAGCCTGTACTTCGGTCTGGTGCAGCACCTGACCACCCTGGAGGCCGGACTGCGGATGGTCCTGGTGAGCGGGACGTCCCTCGTCGTCGGCGTCCCCGTCGGACGCCTGATGCACCGGGTCTCCGCCCGGATCATGATCACCGCCGGTCTGGTGGTGATGGCGGGCTCGCTGCTGTCGCTGACCGGCATCGACGCCGGCACCTCCTACGGCTCGCTCGCCTGGCGCCTGGTCCTGCTCGGCATCGGCATCGGCACCGTCCTCACCCCGATGACGGCCTCCGCCGTCTCCTCCGTACCGCACCACCTGGCCGGCATGGCCGCCGCGGGGAACAACGCCTTCCGGCAGCTCGGCGGCGCCCTCGGCCCCGCCGTCCTCGGTGCCCTGCTGACCACCCGTGCCCTCGACTCCCTGCCCGGCCGGCTCGCCGACGGCGGCGTGCCGGCGGAGGCCGCGGGCCGTGCCCTCGCCACCGCGCGGGACCAGGGCCTCGGTGCCGTGGCCGGGCTCGACCTGGGCCCCGCCACCGAACCGGCCCTGGCCGCGCTGGGCGGCTCCTTCCTCGACGGCCTCCGGCTCTGCCTGATCGTGTCGGCCTCGCTCGCCCTGCTGGCCGCCCTCGGCTGCGCCCTCCTCCTGCGCCCGGCCGCGCCCTCGGGCCGCCCCTCCCCCGCCGCCGGGTCCCCGGCCGCGGCCCCGGCCCCGGCCCCGCGTACCGCAACGGCCGCCGCTGCTTCAGCCGCTTCCGCCGACGGCGCGTCCGCCGAGGAACTCCGGCGCACACCGTGACATCGGGTGCGCCGCCCCGGCCGGGGCGGCGCACCACCGTGCAGCACCTTCCCCTTCTCCGGCTCGGCGGGCCGCCGACCCACTCGCGCAGGAACGCCTCGTGTTCCGTCGCGCCGCGCAGGCCGGCGGCCGGATGGCGACGGAGCAGGTGGCTCACGGGGTGCTGCGGGGGCCTGGTCCGTGGACGAGGAGCTGCCCGCGGGGAACGAGGAGTACAGGAAATTCTTCGGCTCCACCGGCAGGTGAGCAAGCCCAATTCGGTGACCGAGACCGCAAGATTTCCTGTTTCACCGGGTGCGCAGACGCCGCGCACGGGACGGCCACCGGCGCCCGGACCGCGCCCGGGACCACGACCCGAAGTCCCCGGCCGGGTAG
>NZ_JBHJRC010000277.1:0-11125 GCF_042261735.1 Kitasatospora sp. NPDC056327
GCCTCCCCCCGGAGGTCACCGCCCGCTCCGCCCGCCCCCGGGCGTCCCGGGCCCCCGCCCGTGAACGCCCCCTTCCGGGTCCCCACCCGGAAGTCCCCGTCCGGACCGGACCGGCCCCGCCCCGGTCGGCGCGGACCCGGTCGGCGCGGACCCCGACGGCCCGGACCACGACGGCGCGGCCCGGTCGGCGCGGGCCCAGCCGCCCGCGCCTCCCCGGCCGGACCGGCTCAGTCGGTGCCGGCCTGCCGGAGCACCAGCTCGGCCACCTTGGCGGCGGAGGCCGGGTTCTGGCCGGTGACCAGCCGTCCGTCGGCGACCGCGTACTCGGCGAAGGTGTCGCCCTTGGTGATCAGCGCGCCGCGCTCGGCCAGCGCGCTCTCCAGCAGGAACGGGACGGTCCCGGTGAGGCCGACCGCCGCCTCCTCCTCGTTGGTGAAGGAGGAGACCCGCTTGCCCGACACCAGCGGATCGCCGTTGGACAGGGTGACCGGCAGCAGGCCGGCCGGGCCGTGGCAGACCGCCGCGACCACGCCGCCGTTCTCGTAGACGGCGGCGGCGAGCGCGGCCAGGTCGGCGGCGTGCGGGAAGTCCCACATGGTGCCGTGGCCACCGGCGAAGTAGACGGCGTCGTAGTCGTCGGCGTCGAGCTCGGCGGCGGTGGAGGTGGCGGCGAGGGACTCGGCGTGCTCCAGGAGGAAGGACGTGCTGACGATGTCCTCCTCCTTGACGCCGTCCTGCGGAGCGGCGCCGCCCCGGACCGAGACGAAGGCGATGTCCCAGCCCGCCGCCCGGAAGACCTCGGCCGGGTGGGCGACCTCGGACACGTAGAAGCCGGTCCTGCGGCCGGTGTCGCCGAGGGTGTCGTGCGAGGTGAGCGCGAAGAGCACGGTGGGCACGGTGGATCTCCTTGGGAAGTGGGTGGTGCGCGGAGCGCTCAAACGCTGAGCGTGGCCAGGTCGGCGAGTTGGAGCCGGCGCTGGCCGTGCCGGTCGGCGATGGCGACGTGGTCGGCCGTGTGGTAGCCCCACCAGGCCCACAGGGCGGTGGCACCGGTCGCACCGACGGCGAGGGTGTTGGCGATGTGGTCGTCGACGAAGGTGACGTCGGCCGGTTCGAGGCCCTCCGCGGCGGCGAGGTCGCGAACGGCGGTGGCCTTGTCGGAGCAGTCGCCGACGACCTGGGCGACGGTGTCCGCGAGGCCGTGGTGGCCGAGGATCTCCCACACCGACTTCTCGTCCTTCGCCGTCACCACGGCGGTGGAGCCGCCGCGGTGGCGCTCCAGCAGGGCCGGGATGCCGGGGTAGAGCGTGTGCAGGCCGAGCCACTCGGCGCGCCGTTCGGCGCTCAGCCGGGCCCGGACGGCGCTCGCTCCGGCGACCAGCCGGGCCCGTTCCGGGGCGGGCAGCGCCGCGGCGAGCGCCCGGTAGTCGGCCGGGCCGGTGATCGCACCGGACGCCGGGTGGCGGGCCACCATGAAGTCGCCGAGGACCCGGGCGTGTTCGCGCACCGTCCGGAACCGGTTCAGGAACTCGGGCGGCAGTTCGGCGGCCCGTTCGGCGAGCGGCCGGGCGGCCACCTCGGCCGGGTCCCGGTCGGCGTACCAGGTGACCAGCGCGCACTCGGTGAACGCGTCGGCGATGACCCCGTCGAAGTCGAGGATCAGCACGGATTGCCTCCAGCAATCGGTGGTGGGAGCGTCCGGGGCGGGACGGCGGCGGGCACGAGGGGACGTGTTTCGTCCGCCGTCCCGCCCCGGGACCGGGCCGGAGGATCAGGCCGCGGCCGGCGTGTCCGTCCGGGCGGTGCGGGCCTCGACGGTGTCGAAGACGGCCCGCATGAAGCGCCCGACGTACGCGTAGTAGGAGCAGGTGATGATGTGCTCGTCAACGATCACGTCCGAGTCGACGACCTCGGCCCCGGCGTTGATCACGTCGTCCCGCAGGCCGATGTAGGCGCAGGCCCGGCGGCCCTTGAGGACGCCGGCCGAGACCATGATCCAGGGACCGTGGCAGAGCCCGGCGACGACCTTCCCGGCGGCGTCCATCGCCCGCAGGAAGTCCAGCACCCGGGTGTCCTGGCGGACCCGGTCCGGGGCCTCGTGGCCGCCGGTGAGGATGACCGCGTCGTAGGCGTCCGCGTCCAGCCGGTCGAAGCCGACCAGCGGCCTGGCGGTCTTGTCCATCGGCAGCGGCACCCCGTACTTGCCGGTCACGGCCCGGCCGTCCCGGGTGGCGACGTCGACCTCCCAGCCCTCCTCCAGCAGCCGGTAGTAGGTGTAGACGACGTCGTGGTCCTGGAACCCGGGGCCGGTGACGATGACGGCGTTGGGCATGGCGAACTCCTTCTGCTTCGAGCCTCGTTCGAGTGCGGTGGCGTGCCGTCGGGCCGTCAGGCCAGGGCCAGGGACAGGTAGTACTGGTCCAGGGAGGGCCGGCGGGCGTCCCCCTGGACGGGGGCGAGGATGTCCACCTCGCCGGTCACCACCCCGGTCAGTCCGAGCGGGATGTGGAACAGGTCCGGCTCCTGCCTCCGGTAGAAGACGTCCATCCCGGCCCGGATCGAGAACCGGAAGTCGCCGCCCGGCGAGCGCTCGCGCATCCTGGCCTGCGGCAGGTAGGAGACCGGCTTGGCGGGCAGCTGCCCGGAGTCGCTCCAGCCGCTCTCGTAGCCGGCGCCGGCCCGGCCGTGGTCGTCGCGCAGCCGGACCAGGTCGAACTTGTTGCGCGGCGCCTCGACCTCCACCAGCCAGAGCGGGTCCGGCCCCAGGCTCCGGGTGGCGTGGAAGGCGCCGCCGGCGATCCGCAGGATCGTGCCGACGCCGACCGGGTACTGGCCGGTCAGGGTGTCGGTGGCCCCGCTCCCCGCCAGGCAGAGCAGGTAGGTGAGCTTGCGCGGGTGCGCGTGCATCGACGTGGAGCGCCCGTGGTCGATCCGCAGGTTCCAGACGTCGATGAAGTCGTCGACGTAGACCCGGTACTCCATCCCCCACGGCTTGGGGATGATCTCGTTGAGGTGGTGGTCCTCGATCAGGTGCTCGTTGGCGACCCGTCCCCCCGAGCGGATCACCTCGTTGAGTGCCGCGAAGTCCCGCGGCCCCGGGTCGATCCGGACCACGAGCTCCTCGCGGAGACCGTGGTCCGTGGTGGTTCTCTTCCGTTCGTGCCCGAGTCCGGACATTCATTACCCCCGTTTGGCCTTCTTGCGTCCCCCCGGCCGCTTTCCACGTTAGGTACCGGGGGACCGCCGGCCAAATAGCGCGGGCCGCACTCCCCGATAACGGGAGCCTGTCACCCGGACTCCGGAACGGGGCGACACCGTTGGTGGACCGTCAGACCCGGCGGGCGTTCCGGTACGGGTGCCGGTGCTCGCGCGGGTGCGGTCGGCCGTGCGGGCGCGGGCCCCGGGGCCGTTCGGGTGCGAGCCGGGCGGCCGGCAGCCGGCCGGTCTCCAGCTGCGCCACCTCTCCCCCGGGGTCTCCGGGGCCCGCGGTGCCCGCCGCGCCCCCGGCCGCCCCCGCCAGCACCGCCAGGAAGCCGGCCCGGGGCTCCGGGGCGGCACCGAGCGAGCGCACGTGCGGGGAGTCCCACTGGACGTCCAGCAGCCCGCCCCCGGCAGCGGCGAAGCGGGCTCCGAGGTCGGCGACCGCGACCCGGGCGGCGTCCGGACGGCGGTGGAACATCGAGTCCAGGCTGAGCACCGGTCCGGTGACGATCCCGAACACCCCGCCGACCAGCTCCCCGTCCTCCCACACCTCCACGCTGTGGGCCGCGCCGAGCCGGTGCAGCCCGGTCAGCGCGCGCCGGAGGTCCCCGGTCAGCCAGGGCGGCTCGCGCCCCTCGGCGCAGGCGGCGAGCACCTCGTCGAAGGCCAGGTCGGCGGTGGTCCACCAGTCCAGCCGGTTGCGCAGCAGCCGGGCGAGCTTGCGGCCGATCCGCACGCCGTCCGGGGCGAGTACCGGCCGCGGGTCGGGCGACCACCAGGCGAGCGCGTAAGGGTCCGCGTGGCCGGGGCCGGGCAGCAGGGCGATCCCGCCGGCCGCGACCGCCTCCTCGTAGCGGGCCTCGTTGAAGGCGCCGGCGTAGTCGTCGGCGGCGGGCATCGGGAACAGTCCGTGCCGGTAGGCGGCGAGCAGGGTGGCGGGTTCGAGGTCGGCGCCGAAGGCGGCGGGGCCGTCGGCGGGCGCGCGGGCCGGGTCGACCGCCGTGAACACGCCCCCGGGGGCGGCGGCCGTCATCGCGGTGCTCCCCGCCGTGCGGCCGGCCGGGGCGGGGCGAGGAAGCCCTCCGCCGTCAGCCGGTCGAGGTAGAGGTCGAGCAGGGCGTCGTCCACCGCCGGCAGTTCCACACCGCTGCCGGCCAGCGCCTCCTCGGTGTTGTTCCGGTCGAACAGCGGGAAGGTGGGCCGGAAGTACAGCTCGCTGATGGACAGCGCGGTGCCCGGCACCCGGTCGACGAAGAGCGGCACGAAGGGCGTCATCGGGTGGGTGGGGTGCCCGGCGGCGAACCGGACCAGGCCGCGCACCCACTCCTCGTAGGGGACGGCGTCGACGGGGTGGCCGCGGGCGCGCAGCCGGCCGGCGAGGTCGGCGAGGTCCGCCGGGTGCGGCGAGGTCAGGTGGTAGACCTCGCCGGCGGCGGGGGCGTGGGCGGTGATGTGGCAGACCGCCCGGCCGAACCGGTCGGCGGGGACGAAGTCGAGCGGGAACCGCACGTCCGGGCTGGTCCCGCTCTCCGCGATGTACTTGATCAGCGCGCAGATCTCGGTGCCGGTGTTGGTCACTCCGGTGCGAAGGTCGCCGGTGACGTCGTTGGTGCGCAGCACGGTGACCGGCAGCCCGGCCCCGGCGGCGTGGTGGAGCAGCTGTTCGGCGACCCACTTGCTCTCCACGTAGCCGACGGCGAGCTTGTCGGGGTGGGCGAGCGGGGTCCGTTCGGTGACCTCGCGGACACCCGCCGGGCCGAAGCCGGCCAGCACGGCGAGGGTGGAGAGGTAGTGGACGGGGATGCCGCGCGAGTGCCCGGCGAGCCGGACGACCTCGCGGGTGCCGGCGACGTTGGCCGCGCGCAGCTGGTGGTACGGGTAGATGAAGTTGACCTGGCCGCCGAGGTGGTGGATGGCGTCCAGGCCGGCCGCCAGGCGCTCGAAGTGCGGGCGGGTCAGGCCGAGCAGGGGCTCGGCGAGGTCGCCGACGAGCGGGACGACGCGCCGGTCGGTGAGGTCGTGGCGCAGGTAGCGCTGCTGGGCGGCGCGCAGGCGTTCGAGGGCGTGTTCCTCGTCGGGGGCGCGGACCAGGCAGTGGACGCGGGCGGCGGTGGTGCGGAGCAGCGCGTCCAGCAGGTGGGCGCCGCAGAAGCCGGTGGCGCCGGTGAGCAGGATCTCGGCGGGTTCGGCGCGGGAGGGCGCGGGGCTCCAGGACTGCTGGAGGGGGGTGTCGAGGCGGGCCTCGGCGGCCCAGTCGACGGCGGCCCCGCCGGTGCCGTCGCCGTCACCACTGCCGTCGCCGGTGCCGGAACGGGCGGCGAAGGTGGCCGCGGCGAAGGCGCCCAGGGTGGCGTCGCGCAGCAGGGAGCGGGTGAGGAAGCGGATCCGGGTGACGTCGATTCCGAACATGATCCGGGCGCGGGCGAGCATCTCCATGGCCAGCAGGGAGTTGCCGCCGAGGTCGAAGAAGTCGTCGTCGGGGCCGACCTCGGGGACGCCGAGCAGCTCGGACCAGAGGTGGGCGACGCCCGTCATGAGGGCCGAACCGTTCCCCGCGCCGCCGGGGCCATCGCCCGAACCACTGCCCGGACCGCCGCCCGGACCGCCGCCGACCTCCCCGCCGACGGCCCGGCCCGCGCCGCCGCGGCCCCGACCGGAGCCGTCCGGGCCCCCGCCGTCGCGCCGCCGCAGCTGCGGCGTGGCGTCCGGCAGCCGGCGTCGGTCGATCTTGCCCGCCGGGGTGAGCGGCATCCCGTCGAGCAGCACGAACTCCGCCGGGACCATGAAGTCGGGCAGCCGTTCGGCGAGGTGGGCACGGATCCGGCCGCGCCGGGCGCGGGGGCCGGAGGCGGCCCGGTCCGTGAGCGTGTAGTAGGCGGTGAGGACGCGGGCGTCGTCGTCGCCGGCGGCGGTGACCCGGGCCTGCCGGACGTCGGGGTGGGCGGCGAGCACGGACTCGATCTCGGCCGGGTCGACCCGGTGCCCGCGGATCTTCAGCCGGTCGTCGAAGCGTCCGAGGACCTCCAGGTTGCCGTCGGCCCGCCAGCGCCCGGCGTCGCCGGTGCGGTACATGCGTTCGCCGGGCAGGGGCGCGTAGGGGTCGGGCAGGAAGGTGTCCGCGGTGAGCCCGGGCGCCCGCCAGTAGCCGCGGGCCAGACCCGGCCCGCCGAGGTGGATCTCGCCCTTCTCGCCGGGCCGCACCGGGCTGAGCCGGGCATCGAGCACGTGCACCCGCACCCCGGGCAGCGGCCGCCCGATCGGCACCGGCGCGGCGCCCGGGTGCGCGGCGGCCCCGTGCGCGCCGGGTGCCGCCAGCACCTCCGGCGTGAGGTCGCACAGCGTGGAGGTGACGGCCGCCTCGGTCACCCCGTAGGCGTTGACCAGGCGCACCCCCGGCAGCCGCTCCAGGCAGGCCCGGCAGTCGTCGGCGTGCACGGTGTCGCCGCCGACCACGATCAGCCGCAGGTCCTCGGGCGCGGGGCCGCCGGGCGGGAACAGCCCGAGCAGGTGGTGCCAGTACGCGGGGGTGAGGTCGGCGACGGTCAGCCGCAGCTCGCGCATCCGGTGCGCCAGCTCGGTGGGCGCCCAGGTGCGGGTGCCGCCGAGCACCAGCGCGGCGCCGGCGGCCAGCGGGGCGAAGACCTGTTCCAGCGAGGTGTCGAAGCCGAGCGCGGCGAGCTGGAGGACCCGGTCGCGCTCGGTGAGCCCGTAGGCGTCGATCACCCGCTCCAGGGTGAAGACCAGGGAACGGTGGGTGACCGGCACCCCCTTGGGCGTCCCGGTGGTCCCCGAGGTGTAGATGAGATAGGCCAGGTCGTCCGGCCCGGCGGCGGGCCCCGCCGCGCCCGGGTCCGCGCCCGGGTCCGGGTCCGCGTCGTCCTCCGGCGCCGCTCCGCCGTCCCCCGGCGTCACCACCCGCACGCCGGGGAAGCGCACCCCGTCGGCCGCCACCACCAGCTCCGCCCCGCAGTCCTCGACCAGCCGGGCCAGCCGCCGCCTCGGGTGCGCCGGGTCCAGCGGCAGGAACGCCCCGCCCGCCTTGAGCACGCCGAGCCATGCCGTCACCAGGTCCGCCCCGCGCTCCAGGCACACCGGCACGATCCGCTCGGGCCCGGCGCCGAGGCGGCGCAGCAGGCCGGCCAGCCGGTCGCTGCGGGCGTCCAGTTCGCGGTAGCTGAGGGTCTCCTCGTCCGCGAGCACCGCGACGGCCTCCGGGGCGCGGGCGGCGCGGGCCCGGACCAGCCCGTGCACGGTGTCCGCGGGCCCGGCCCGGCCGGGGGCCCGCACCGGTCCCGGCCCGGCGCCGAGCCCGGGCGGGTGCCAGGCGCGTTCCACGTAGTGGTGGCACTCCTGGTGCGGGGCGGGACCGAAGACCGTGCGCCAGCCGCCCGGCACGGTGAGGTCCGCCGGCCAGATCGCGTACTGACCGTCCTCGTTGACCAGCACGGCGTGACGTCCGGCGCTCACTCCCTGACGTGCTCCCCGTGCGCTCTCTCGTGCATCGTCCACCGGCTTGACCTCGTGCTGTGGCGGCAGAATGCTGGGGGGTGCGACATTTCCGACTATACGCACTCAAGGCCCATTTCGAACGTCCGACCGGATCCCCCGGTACGACCCCGGAATCCCCCGGAGTCCTCCGGACCGGCCCGGACGCTCGCGAGCCCCTGCCCGGACACCCCGTCACCCGTCACCCCGGGTGAGCGCGGTGACGCCGAGGAGGAGGTAGCTCGTTGACACGTCGGCGCCGACGCCTGATGGTCTGTTATCTGGCGTGGATGGTGCTGTGCACCGGCATCTACTACACCGACCCCTCCCAGCGGATCATCTGGTGGACGGGCATCGGCCTGGGCGGCGTCGCCGCCATCGTGGCCGGCGTCCGCCTCAACCGACCCCCGCACGCCGTCTACTGGTACCTGCTGGCGCTCGCCAACCTCAGCTTCACCGCGGGCGAGGTGGTGCAGGTCGTCCAGATGCAGTTCCTGCACCTGGGCAGCCCCTTCCCCTCCGTCGCCGACGGCTTCTACCTCGCCGAGTACCTGCTGTACGCGGTGGGCGTGCTGGGCTTCATCCGCTGGCGGACGGCGCACCAGGACCGGGCCAGCCTGCTGGACGCCCTCATCCTCACCATGGGCCTGGCGCTGCTCGTCTGGATCTACCTGATCGTCCCCTACGCCCGGGACCCGGACCTCGACTGGTTCGGCAAGGCCGTCTCGATCGCCTACCCGCTCGGCGACGTCGTGGTGCTCGCCCTGCTGCTGCGCCTGGTCGTCCCGCGCGGCGGGGTCAGCCGGGCGCTTCAGCTGCTCACGGTCGGCACCGTCGGCCTGCTGGTCTCCGACATCCTCTACGGGCTGATCCAGCTGCACGGCACCTGGCGCATCGGCACCCCGGTGGACCTCGGCTGGGCCGCCTTCTACACCGCGTGGGGGGCCGCCGCGCTGCACCCCTCGATGGTCGAGCTGACCAGGCCCATCCCGAGCCAGCAGCCGGACCTCGGCCCCGGCCGGCTCGGTCTGCTCACCCTCGCCTCGCTGATCGCGCCGACCATCCTGATCGTCGAGGCGGTCTCCGGCAACACCGGCAACGCCGGGGTGATCGGCGCCTTCTCCGCCGTCCTCTACCTGCTGGTGCTGGCCCGGCTGGCGGTCGTGGTGCGCGCCCGGCGGCAGGCCGTCGCCCGGGAGCGCGCCCTGCGGCTGGCGGGCTCCTCGCTGACCGCGGCCGTCTCGGTGGAGCAGGTCGCGGACGCCGTCCAGGCCGCCGCGTCCACCCTGATGCCCACCGAGCCCGGCCACGTCGCGCTGCTGGCCGTCACCGAGAGCGGTGTGCTGCACGTGCGGCACGCCGAACGCGGCTCCGGCCGGATCCGGCCGGGCGCCGGGCACGACTCCGACGAGGTGCTCGCCCTCGCCGCCTACCGGGAGACCCGGCTGCTGCCCGTCGGGGACCTCGGCAGCGGCCTCGCCGCCCGCCTCGACGGCATGCCGGTCGCGCTGCTCTGCCCGCTCACCCTCGCCGAGCGGCCCTCCGGCGACCCGCTGATCGGCGCGCTCATCGTGACCGGCACCGAGCAGGAGCTGACCAGCCTCTGGGGCTCGCTGGAGATCCTCGCCGCCCAGGCCGCGCTGGCCGTCGAGCGGGTAATGCTCAGCCGGGAGATCACCCGGCGCGACAGCGAGGCGTACTTCCGCACCCTGGTGCAGAGTGCCGGCGACGTCATCCTCATCCTCAACGCCGACGACTCGGTGCGCTACGCCTCACCCTCCTCCGCCGCGCGGGTGCTCGGCCACCCGAGCCTGGACGGCACCCTGATCACCGACCTCGTCCCGACCGAGGACAGCCGGACGGTCGGCAAGGCGCTGGCCCGGATGCGCAGCCCCGCCGGCCCCGGCTCCCCGCGCTCCGGCCGCTCCGGCCAGGAGCCCCAGCGCGAGCACTGGCGGCTGCTGCGCGCCGACGGCACGACGATCGAGGCCGAGGTGCACTGCAACGACCTGCGCGGGGACCCGACGGTCGGCGGCCTGGTGCTCACCCTGCGCGATGTCACCGAGCAGCGGCAGATGGAGCGCGAGCTCACCCACCGCGCCTTCCACGACTCGCTCACCGGCCTGGCCAACCGGGTGCTGTTCCTGGACCGGGTCGGCCACGCGCTCTCCCGGGGCGAGCGCAGCGGCGCCGTCACGGGCGTGCTCTTCGTCGACCTGGACGACTTCAAGGTGGTCAACGACACCCAGGGACACGCGGTGGGCGACGAGCTGCTGGTGGCCGTCTCGCTGCGGATCTCCACCGCGCTGCGCAGCTCGGACACCGCGGCCCGGCTGGGCGGGGACGAGTTCGCGGTGCTGGTGGAGGACGCCCTGGAGCCGGCCGACGTCGGCGCGATCGCGGACGGCGTGCTGGCGGCGTTCGCCAAGCCGTTCAAGCTGAGCGCGGGCGCGGTGCGGGTCTCGGCCTCGGTCGGGGTGGCGACGACGGAGGACAGCGTGGACGCCACCGAGCTGCTGAGCCACGCCGATCTGGCGCTGTACTCGGCGAAGGCGGCGGGCAAGCGGCAGTGGTGCCACTACCGGCCGGACCTCCAGGCGGGGCTGATGGCGAGGCACGAGCTGAACGAGAACCTGGACACCGCGATCGCCGAGTCCGCGTTCCGGCTGTACTACCAGCCGATCGTCGACCTGGCGACGGGCGATCTGGTCGGCTTCGAGGCCCTGGTCCGCTGGCCGCACGACCGGCGCGGCATGGTGCTGCCCGACGAGTTCATCGCCCTCGCCGAGGAGAGCGGCCAGATCGTGCCGCTCGGCGCCTGGGTACTGGAACGCGCCGCCCAGGAGCTGGCCGGCTGGCACGCCCGCAGCTCCGCCGCCCGCGCCGCCGCCGGTCTGCCCCCGCTGCGCGTCAACGTCAACGTCTCCGCCCGCCAGTTCCGCGACGCCGGCTTCGTCGACGTGGTGCGCGGCGCCCTCCGCTCCTCCGGCGTGCCCCCGCAGACCCTCGTCCTGGAGCTCACCGAGTCCGTCCTGATGCGGCGCGACGACCGCGTCCACACCGATATGCGCACCCTGGGCGAACTCGGCGTCGGCATCGCCATCGACGACTTCGGCACCGGCTACTCCTCGCTCTCCTACCTGCGCGAGTTCCCGATCTCCGTCCTGAAGATCGACAAGTCGTTCATCGACGGCCTGGGCCTCTCCCAGCAGCAGTACGCCCTCGTCGAGGGCATCACCCGGATCGCCGAGACCCTCGGCGTGCAGGTCATCGCCGAGGGCATCGAGAACCCCGAACAGCGCGACCTCCTGGCCGCCATGGGCTGTCCGCTCGGCCAGGGCTACCTCTTCGCCCGCCCCCTGGACGCCGCCGCGGCCCTGGACTTCATCGCCGGCCGCACCGCTCCGGCGGACGGGCGCTGAGCCGCGGGGGCCGGCGC
>NZ_JBHJRC010000278.1:0-11120 GCF_042261735.1 Kitasatospora sp. NPDC056327
GGTGACGGGCTCGCGGGTGACGGGCTCGCGGGTGCTATCAGTCCTCGGTGGCGCGACGGCGGCGGGAGACCACCACGAGCGCCGCGCCGGCGGCGACGGCCGCGGCGGCGCCGCCGGCCTCCCAGCCGAGCCCTTCGGAACCGGTGGCCGCGAGCTGGCCGGAGCGGGTGGCCGAGCCGGTGGTGCCGGTCACGGCGGTACCGGTGGTGCCGGTGGTGCCGGTGGTGCCGGTGGTGCCGGTCGTGGTGCGGACGCCGGCCTGGACCGCCTGGGTGGTGGCCGGGGCCTCCGGGGCGGGCGTGGTCTCCGGCTGCCCGGTGGGCCGGCCGGTGGGCTTCGCAGCGGCCTCGTCCTCGGCCCGGGCCTTGGCCCAGCCCTCGTCGAGGAACACCAGAACGGCCCGGTCGTCGCCCTCCAGGGCCGCCAGCGCGGCCTTCCTGACGGCCGGTCCGCCGGTCTCGGCGATCTGCGAGACCTTCACCCGGCTGTCGCCCATGCGCAGCGGCGCCAGCTCGGTCTCCAGGAAGCGGCGCAGGGCGGCGGCATCGCCGGCGAGCGCGTTCTGGGCGGCCTTGCGGGTGTGCGCACCGGTCTGCGGGTCGGCGACGATCGCCTGGATCTCGGCGCGGTCGTCCTCGGCCCGGGCCGTGTACCGGCCCTCCTTGAGGAACTTGACGACGTCCTCGTAGCTGCCGTCGAGCGCGGCGCCCGCGGCCTTCTTCACGGCGGGGCCGCCCTTGGCGAGGATCTGGCTGACCAGCACCCGGTCGTCGTCCATCTGCTGCTTGGGGCGCTCGACCTCGAAGAACAGGCGCAGCGCGGCGGGGGTGTTGACCCGCAGGGCCGCCTCGCCGGCGGCCCGCACGCCGGCACCGAGCCCCGGGTCGTCGAGGAGCCGGGCGAGTTCGAGGCGGTCGTCGGTGGCCTGGGCCAGGAAGCGGCCCTCCTTGAGGAACTTCACGAGGTCCTCGCGGGAGCCGCGCAGCGCGGCGATCGCGGCCTCCTTCACGGCCGGACCACCCGTGGAGAGCATCTGGGCGACCTTGACCCGGTCGTCGATGCTCTGCTGCTCGGGGTACTCGACCTCAAGGAAGTGCCGCAGCGCGGCGGGGGTGTTGACCTTCAGGGCCTTCTCGGCGGCTTCGCGCACGCCGGGACCGGTCTCCGGGTTCCCGATGAGCTGGACGATCTCCACCCGGTCGTCCTGGGCCCGGGCCACGTACTGGCCCTCCTTGAGGAACTTCACGAAGTCCTCGTAACCGCCGTTGCGCAGCACGGCGGTCGCGGCCTCCTTCACGGCCGGACCTCCCACGGCGAGCACCTGGAAGACCTTGACCCGGGCGTCGATCGCGCGGGCGTTCGCGAGACCGACCTCCAGGAAGCGCCGCATCTCGGCGGCGGTGCCGGCGAGGGCCTTCTCGGCGGCCTCCCGCTCGGAGATGCCGCAGTCCTTGTCCGCGAGGATTTGCTGGATCTCGGCGCGGTCGAGCGCCTCCTGGGTCCGGCCGTCCTCGGAGGGGGCGTCGGGCTCCGAGACACCGGTGCCCTTGGGGGCGTCGGCGGCCGCGGCCACGGAGGGGAAGAGAACAGCAGGGGTGAGAACGGCTGCCGCGACGACGGCGGACACCCGGGGAAGCTTCATTCGGCAGAACCTGCTCTGTACGAAGAATCTGTGAACGCACTAAGAGTAGATCATTCCTGCATATCGTCACACCTACTTAATTCGAAGCCGATTGACGACGGCGAAGTGTTCTTTTTGCCCCGCACTGGAGCAGCGAACACCGTTTTGTCCCTCCGCCGCTGCCGGAAGCGCGAAGGAAGGGGAACGGGTGAATGAACAGAAGCACTTCGTCCGAGAACCTCCCCGCGAACACCATGCCGTGCGAACGGCCCGGATCCCCCGGGCCACCCCGCCCGACCCCACCCCGCCCCCGCAGCGGATCCCCCCTCCGCCCCGGACCGGCACCGTGACCCGGCCGGACGGGCGGGCGATCCCCGGCCGGTATCCTGCGGCGATGACCGGCTCTGCGCAACAGCCACTGCTCTTCCTCGACGTCGACGGACCGCTCATTCCGTTCGGTGGCGAACCGGGACGGTATCCCGCCTTCGGGAGCGGGGCCCCCAGCACGAATCCACTGCTCACCAGGATCGACCCCGCGCACGGGGCCCGGCTCGCGGGTCTGCCGTGCACCGTGGTCTGGGCCACTACCTGGGAGGACGACGCGAACACCTGCATCGCCCCCCTGCTCGGCCTGCCGCCCCTGGAGGTCGTGGCGTGGCCCGGGCCGACCGGTGCCGACGGCCCGGACGGGCCGGACGGGCGGGCGGGGACGCACTGGAAGACGCCCGCCCTGGTCGGGTGGGCGGCCGGGCGGCCGTTCGCCTGGGTCGACGACGAGATCACCGACGCGGACCGGACCTGGGTGGCGGGCCACCACCGGGCACCGGCCCTGCTCCACCGGGTCGATCCCCGGGTGGGCCTGACGGAGCGCGACTTCGCGGTGCTGGAGGCGTGGCTGCGTCGGCCCGCCTGAGCGGTGGGCCGGCGGGCGGTCGGCCGCGACCGGCAGGCACCCGGAGGGCGGGCACCCCGCATGCCCGGACGGCAGCGGCCCGGAAGGCCCCGCCACGGGCCCCGGCGGCGTCAGCCGCAGGCCGGCCGGTAGCGGACGGTGGGCAGGAGGCGGGCCCACTCGGGGCGGGGCAGGGGCGGGCGCAGCACCGTGCACGCGTCGGCGGCGACCGTCGCGGGGTCGAGGCTCCAGAGCGGGGCGGCGCCGTCCTCGCCCGCGGTGAGGACGCGGCCGTCGGGGAGGAAGGCGACGGCGTTCAGGGGCCGGCCCGGGCCGGTGAGCACGGTGCGCAGGCCGGGCGAGGCGTCGTCCCAGAGGCGGAGCACCCCGCCCCGGCCGACGGCGGCGACGGAGCGGCCGTCGGGGGTGAAGGCGAGGGCGTGGACGGTGTCGGAGCCGACGGTGCGGTCGGCGGTGTCCGTCCGGTCGCCGGTGCGGGCGTCCCAGACGTGCACGAGGCGGTCGTTGCCGGCGGTGGCGATCCGCCGGCCGTCGGGGCTGACGGCGATCCGGCCGACGTGGTCGCCGTGCCGCATCCCGGTCGGCCGCGCGGTGGCGGCCGGGTCGGCGGCGTCGAGCAGGTGGACGACCGTCGAGCTGTAGGCGAAGGCGAGGTCGGTGCCCTCGCCGACGAAGGCCAGGGCGTTGACCTGGTCGAGGTCCCGGTGCCACCGAGGGCGCGGCACCGAGCCGTCGGTCGGGCCGACGAGCAGCCGGCCGTCGGCCGTGCCCGCGGCCAGCAGGCCGCCGTCGGGGCTGAGCCCGACGGCCGTCGGCCGCGCGCCGACGGTGCTCGCGGCGAGCGCGACGCCGTCCGAGCCGCGCCGCACCCGCAGGGTGCCGTCGGCCGTGGCGGTCACCCAGGTGCGGGCGGTCCGGTCCAGGGCGAGGGCGGTGACGGCCTGTCCGGTCGCCGGGGTGAGCGTGATCAGCCGGGGCGTCCGGCCGGCGACGTCCCACAGCGCGGTGCGGCCGTCGGCGGTGCCCACGACGGCACGGCCGGCGGCGGCCGCGACCGCGGTGACGGCCGGGCGGTCCGGCCCGGGCGCCAGGTCGGTCCCGCGCCGCAGGTCCCACAGCAGCACGCTGCCGGGCGGGGAGCTGATGCCGGGGGAGGTGACGACCGTGCGGCTGTCGCTGCCGACGGCGACGCCGAGGACGAAGGTGGGGTGGCCGCGGAGTTCGGCGGTGACCCGCCCGGTGGGCAGGTCCCAGGCCCTGGCGGTCTGGTCGGCCCCGGCGGAGAGCAGGGTGACGCCGTCGGGGGCCAGGGCGAGGGCGTTGACGGAGCCGACATGACGGCCCGGCAGGTCCTGCGCGGTCCACTCCGGTGACGCGGGGTCCGCGGCGGCCCCGCCGGGCGGAGCCGCGGGCCGGTCGCCCGGCGCGCCGGGGACGGGGCCCGGGGCGGTGACGGCGGGCGGCCGCCAGAGCCGGATGCCGCCCTGGTCGCCGCCGACCGCCAGCAGCCGGCCGTCGGCGGCGAAGGACAGCGAGCGCGGCTTCGGGGCGTTCCCCGAGAGCACCACCGGGGCGCCCCCGTCCGGGCGCGGCGGGGCGTCCAGGTCCCGCACCAGGACGGTGCCGTCGGTGTCGGCCGAGGCGAGCCGGTGGCCGCCCCCGAAGCCGAGCCCCTGGATCACGCCGGTGTGGTCCAGCAGGGTCCGCTCCGGCGGGGCTCCTGCCCGGTCGGTCCGCCAGATCCAGACCCGGCCGGGCAGCTGGTCGTCCCCGCTGCCCGCCGCGAGGAGCGTGCCGTCCGGGCTGAACGCGACCCGTTTGGCGACCGAGGGCCTGCCGGTGGTGCTCAGCGGCATCACCGGGGACGGCAGCGCCTGCCGGTCGGCGACCCGCCACAGCAGGATCCGCCGGGTGGGGTCGCGGGTGAGGACCGCGCCCAGCAGGGCGCCGTCCGGGCTGAACTCGATGTCCTGGACGGGGAAGTGGACGTCGTGGCCCTGCAGTTCGGCGACGAGGGCGGTGGTCGCGGTGTCCCAGAGGGCGATCCGCCCCTGGGAGTCGCCGGTGGCGACCAGCCGGCGGTCGGGGCTGAGCGCGACGGCGTTGACGCCCCACTCGAAGCCCGGGATCCGGCCGGTCAGGTACCGGGACTGGGTGCTCAGCACGGCGTCGTCGGCGGGCCGGCGCAGGTCGGGCGCGTCCGCGGGGGCGGCCCGGCGGGCCTCGACGGACTGCAGGAGCGCCGCGTACGGATCGTGGTCGGCGTTGCGGCCCGCGTCGGCGAGGAGGGCGTGCACCAGGTTGGCGCGGTTCGCGGCGACCGCCGCGTTCCGCTGCTGCCACGCCAGGGTCCCGGCGAGCAGGGCGAAGGCCAGCATCAGGGCGAGCGCGGTGGCCAGTTGCCGCAGGGTCCGCATCCGGCGGCGCTCGGCCCTGTGTTCCTGGCGGGCCCGGGCGGCGGCCGTCTCCAGGAACTCGCGTTCGGCGGGCGCGAGCACGGGCGCCCCGCCCCGGACGGCCGCCGCCGGGGCGCCGTCCCCCCGGGCACCGGCCGGCCGGGCCCACTGCTCCACCAGTGCGAGGCGGCTGCCCCGGTAGAGCAGGGCCTCCTCGCGCCCGGAGCGGGCCCAGTGCTCGGTGTCCAGTGCGAGCTGCTGGTGGAGCCGCAGCCCGGCCCCCGCCTCCTCGATCCACTCCCCCAGCCGGGGCCAGGCGCGCAGCAGTGCCTCGTGGCTGAGCGTCACCCCGGTGGCGTCCAGGGTGATCAGCCGGTCGGCGGCGAAGGAGGCCAGGACGCGGTCCAGGCGCTCCGGGTCGGTGTCGGCGGCGGCCAGCGCGGACCGTTCGGCGCGGCGGCGCACCACCTGGCCGTCCGGCCCCACGTGGACCAGCCGCAGCAGCATCCGGCGGGCGGCGGTCCTGGTCTCCTCGTCCAGCCGTGACCAGGCGCGTTCGGCGGTCAGCGCGACGGAGCCGTGCAGGCCCCCGATCGCGCGGTAGCCGTCCAGGGTGAGGGCGCGCGCGGTGCGCTGCTGCCAGACGGCGCGCAGGGTGTGGGCGAGCAGCGGCAGGGCGCCCGGGTCGTAGGCGCGGTCGGGGTGGCCCGGGTCCAGCCCGAGGTCGGCCGTCAGCAGGGCCGGCAGGCCCGGTTCGAGCTCCAGGCCCGCGGTGCGGGCGGGTGCGGTGATGGCCGCGTGCAGCTCGGCGGCGGTCATCGGCCCGAGGGCGAGCTGTCCCCGCCGCACCGCGCTGAGCAGGCCCTCGTGCGCCAGGCAGTGGCCGTAGAGGTCGGCCCGCACGCCGAGGACGACCAGCCTGCCGCCGTCCGGTCCGGCCTCCCGGCAGAGCCGGTCGAGGAAGGCGCGCCGCTCGGCCGGGTCGGGGCAGAGGGTGAAGAGCTCCTCGGCCTGGTCCACGATCCAGACCATGCTCCCCGGCCGCCCGGCGCCGTCGGGCGGCCCGGCCGGCAGGGCGGACGTGGGCGTCAACACCTCGGCGGTCACCGGACCGAGACCGGGCAGGGCGCCGCGCCGGAGGGCGGGGACGAGTCCGGCGCGCAGCAGGGAGGACTTCCCGGCGCCGGACGGGCCGACGACGAGCACCGGTCCGCCACGGTCGGTCAGCCGCTCGCCGAGCAGGCCGAGCAGCTCGGCCCGGGCCCGTTCGCGGCCGTGGAACCAGCGTTCGTCCTCCGCCCTGAAGGAGGCGAGCCCGGGGTAGGGGCACTGGCCGCGGGTGGCCAGCTCGACCAGCGCGCCGTTGGCGCGCAGGGCGGTGTCGCAGGCATGGGCGAAGTCGGTGGTGGCGGGCTTGGCGCCGGTTTCCACCTTGCTGATGTGGCTGCGGTCGTAGTGGACCCGGGTGGCCAGCTCGGTCAGTGAGAATCCCGCCGCGCGGCGCCGGGCGCGCAGGGCGGCCCCGAAGCCGGGCGGGCCGTCGGGCGCGGGCGCCGCACCGGGGAGCGGAACGGACCGCCCGGTCCCGCCGGCCCGGCCCGCCGGCCGCCGCTCGCCCTGCGTGTCCATCCGCCACCCCCGGTCAGATCGTGTCCCAACCGCTCAACGATCCGCCCGACAACGCGTCACGGGCATCGGGCGGGAAGACCGGAACCGCAGGTCGGAGGCGTTGTCGCGGTGCCGCCGCCGGGCGACAACAGGCACCCGGTACAGGCCGGGCGGCCGGCGGGCGAAGCTCTCATCGGGCCCGGCGACGAGGCGGCGGACGACACCGCCCGACGCTCCGTCACCACCGGGCCCACCCACGGGCGGCCTCCACGGACCGCCCCCACGGACCGATCGGCCGGCCCGGCCGGTCACCGCGTGACACGACATCCCGTCAGAAAGGCAGGAACCCCTCATGACCCGCATCCGCCGCTGGACCGTCCCCGCGCTCGCCGCGACCGCCCTGATCGGCTCGCTCGCCCTCACCGGGCCCGCCGCCGCGACCTCGCCCCCGGACGCCGGTCCCGGCACCACCGCCGCGGCCGGTGACCTCACCGACGCCGCCGGCCTCGCCGACACCGTCGAGGCCGGCGACACCGACCGGACCGTCGACGACTCGCCGGAGGCGCGGGCCGCCGCGCCGAGGATCACCCGGGCCGAGGAGATCCGCCGGGCCAGGCTGTGGCTGACCGCCGACAACGGCAAGCCCGTCCCGTACTCCCAGCACCGGAACTGGAAGGACGGCTACCGCCAGGACTGCTCCGGCTTCGTCTCCATGGCGCTCGGGCTGCCCAAGCCCGGCGCGAACACCGTCGCGCTGAAGAACAAGGGCTGGACCAGGCCGATCAAGATGTCCGAGCTGCGCCGGGGCGACCTGGTCATCAAGGCCGGCAGCAACGACCCGAACCACCGGCACGTCGTGATCTTCGACAAGTGGGAGAGCGGCAAGCGCTCCTACCTCTCCTACGAGCAGGCCGGCCGGGTCGGCACCCGGCACGCCAAGCACGCCTACGGCCTGAAGGCCGGTGACGGCTACCGTGCCTACCGCCCGGTCAACCTGACCGACTGATCCCGCCCGGAGCGCCGGGTCCCACCGCCGGCTCCCGGGCCCCCCGGCGCTCCCCGACCCCGCGCCCCCTGCGGCCACCGGTCCACACCGGCCCGCAGGGGGCGCGCACCCGCGTCGGCCCGGAGCAGCGGGGCCCCGGGACCCGGACGGCCGGGTCCCGGGTGCGCACGCGCCCGGGTGTCAGAAGAGCAGGACGCGGCGGCTGAAGGCGTCGGTCCAGCCGTTGGTGTCACCGGCGACGAGGGTGCCGTCCTCGGAGGAGAACAGCACGGTCGTGCCCAGGCCGCCGACCACCGCGCCGTAGGAGCTGCCGGCGGACTCGGCACCGTCGGCGGCGACGCTCACCCGCTCGGTGCGGCCGGTCAGCAGGTCGTGCCGGAAGACGTCCTCGGCGCTGTTGGTGTCGCCCTCGACCAGGTTGTGGGCGGAGGAGGTGAAGTACACCCAGCGGTTGCCGGGCGCGATCACCGGCTCGTAGGAGTGGCCGGTGGTCAGGGTGCCGGGCCGCTCGATCGGCAGGCGGCGCACGGTGCCGGCCCGCAGGTCCCGGACGAAGAGCTCCAGGTGCGGACGCCAGCCGCCGCCCGGCTCCCCGGTGGGGACGAGGTAGGAGTAGACGGCGAGCCGGCCGTCGGGGCTCACCGTGCCGCTGTTGACCCCGCGCAGCGCGCCCGTCTCGTCGAGGCTGGCGCCGGTGGTCCGGCCCGTGCCCAGGTCGTGGACGTAGAACGGGTACAGCCGGGGCTTGGCGATCCCGGCGTCGGCGTCCGTGGACCGCCCGGACGGCAGCACGGCGGCCGTCCGGCGGGCGGAGCGGCCGGACACGGGCACCACGGCGTCCTCGGCGGCGTCCTCGGCGGACTCCCCGGCGCCGCCGCCCTCGGCCGGCGGCAGCAGGTTGGTGGCCCGGGAGGTGAAGCTGACGGTCCTGCCGTCCTCGCTGATCACCGGCGAGAAGGACGGCCGGTTGGCCGGCGAGCCGTCCGCGCCGATCGTGATCAGACGGGTGGTGCCCCGCAGGCGATCGGTGACGTACACGTTGTAGCGGTCGTAGGGGGTGCCGTCGGGCACCAGGTCCGAGCGGGACGACGCGAAGGCCACGTAGCGGCCGTCGGCACTGATCGACGGATCGGAGGAGTACCGCTCGGGCACCTCGCGGGCCGGGTCGCCGACGCTGATCCGCTCGGTGCGGCCGGTCCAGCGGTCGCGCAGGTAGACGTCCTCGACGCCGTTGGTGTCCTCCGGGACCAGGGCGGCGCTGGAGGTGAAGACGACGTTGCGGCCGAGGGCGTCGATCACTCCGTCGAAGGAGTAGCCGTCCGCCTGGCCGCCCGCGGCGGTGAGGCTGACCCGCTCGGTGCGGCCGGTCAGCTGGTCCCGGACGAAGACGTCGGTCAGCCCGTTGGTGTCGCCCGGCACCAGGTTGGTGGCGTCGGAGTCGATCACGGCCCAGCGCCCGCCGGCGCTCAGGCCGGTGGGCCGGGTGCCGCCGTCCGGCTGGGCGCCGTCGGGGCCGGTGCTGATCCGGACGGTGCGGTCCCACAGCGACGCGGTCCCCGCCGGGCCGGCCTGGGCGGGCACGGTGGCCGCGGCCGCGGCCAGCACCGCGGTGGCCAGTACGGCGGCGGCCCGCAGCGCCCGTGCGGCCCCCGGGACCCGTGCGGTCCGTAAGGTCGGTTCGGTCCTTGCTCCGGTGGTCATCATGGGTTTCCTCCCCTGCTCGCGCCCTCACCGCGCGACCGGCGCCGCGCCGTCGCCCGGCCCGCCCCCCTCGGCGGTCGGCTGGGCACGATCCAAGCGCCGGACACGCCCCGGGTCAATGGTCCGGCCGGATGACCGGACATCCTTCTCCCAGGGAACAATCAGCCCACGCACAGGAGTTGACCGAGCGTCACCTCCTCGCCGGCCCACCGGACCGGAGGTGACGGGCCTCCGGACCGGAGGTGACGGCCCGCCGGGCCGGCCGGCGGGCCCCGGGCGTGACCCGCCGCGCGTCCGCCGGCGGACGCGGAACGGCCGTTTCCGGCCAGGGCGCGGGTGCGACCCGAGTGACGCGGGACGTCCCGTGGTGCCGGTGGGGCGGCACGCGGGGCACCCGGGGCGGGACGGATCCGGAGGGACGGCCACCGGCCGCCCCGCGAAGGGCCGGCAACGGACCCTCCGGCGCGTGCCGCAGGCCTGTGCCGCCGCCCGGGAGGGCCCCTACGATGTGAGCGCCGTCGGGCCTGACCCCCGACCCCGTCCCCGCCGGCCGACGCCGGGCGGCACCGGTCCCCTCCCTGAAGGACCGGTCGTCCCGTCGGCCGCCGCACGCCGGCTCACCCCGGGTCCGAGCGGAGCAGCGGGACGGGCACCACAGCGCAGGCCGCCCGTGATCTCCTCACACCCAAGGGGTATGCCCATGCACGCCGGCACCGCCGTACCACCGGTCAGACCCGTCCCCGCCGACCGCGCGTTCCGCGCCGTCCGCGCCCTGCTCCTCGTCCTCGCCGTACTGGCCGCCCTCGTGGGCGTCAGCCTGCCGGCCGCCGGACCGGCGCACGCCGCCGTGCCCGACCGCTGGGGCTTCGCGTACCTCGACAACCCGAACCCGCCGCCGGGCTACGTCCCGGACACCACCCGCCAGTGGGGGAGCTGGCCGTCGCCGGCCGCCAACCCGGTGCGGGTGGACAAGGTCGGCACCGGCTCCTACGTCGTGCACTTCCCGCTGATCGCCGGCCCGGGCGGCATCGCCCACGTGACCGCCGTGGCCCGCACCGGCAGCTGGTGCCAGGTCCGGGGCTGGGGCACCGCCGGCACCGGCCAGGACGTCGCGGTGAGCTGCTACCGCCCGGGCGGCGCGCCCGAGGACAACCGCTTCACCGTCCTGTACACCACCAGCAGCGGCGTGCCGACCCCGGCCGTCGGCGGCTACGGCTACGTCTACGCGGCCCCCACCGCGTCGATCGTCACCCAGTACAACTCCACCGGCGCCACGAACGCGGTCGGCTACGGCGGCACCGGCACCTGGAAGGTCTGGCTGCCCGGCCTCGGCCAGGCCTCCCCGGCCGGGAACATCGAGGTGACCGCCGTCAACCCGTCCGCCGGCGCCCGCTGCAAGGTCGCCGACTGGGTGCCCTCCGCGAGCGGCCAGACCGTCATCGTCAACTGCTACAACGCGGGCAACGTGCTCTTCGACACCCGCTGGACGCTGAGCTACTCGGAGAAGCGGGCCGTGCACGGACCCGCCTTCCCGCCCAACTCGTACGGCTACCTCTGGTTCAACGGCGGCCTTCCGCCCGCGACCAACTTCAACTCCTCCGGCGCGGTCAACACCCTCGCGGGATCCGTCCCCTACACCGTCAACCTGCCGGGCATCGCGGTGCCCTCGGACACCGCGCAGGTGACGGCCTTCGGTCCCGGCCCGGACTACTGCGGGCTGGCCACCCCGTGGAACCGCAGCGCGGGCACGGTGAACCTGTTCCCGATCTGCTTCAACGCCTCGGGTTCGCCGATCGCCTCCCGCTTCTTCACCGCGTACAGCTCGGCGGTCTGATCCGCCGGCGGCCGGGCCCGGGGCGCCCCACCGTCCCGGGC
>NZ_JBHJRC010000279.1:0-11107 GCF_042261735.1 Kitasatospora sp. NPDC056327
GGTCTGGCAGGAGTCCACCAGCCAGATCTGGCGCTGGAAGCCGGGCACGAGGTCGGTCGTGAAGGCCGTCAGCCAGGCGTTCAGGTCCAGGTTCCGCCGGTCGTCCGGGCCCGGTCCTCCCGGCGTGCGGGGCTTCGGCGGTCCCGGGGCCTCAGCCCTCCCGGGGCCGTTCGCGGGGCGGCAGGGCCGGGCGGCGCAGGTCCGGCCGCGGCGTGTCGGCCGGCGGCGGGACGGCGGCCGGGGCGTCGTCCAGCAGTTCCAGCGCCAGCCGCACCGCCGTGACCAGCTCGGGGTACCGCCCCGCCGCCCAGTCCCGGGGGGTGCGCAGCACGTGGACGTCCGGCTCCACGCCCCGGTTCTCCACCGACCAGCCGAGCCCGCCGGTGAACCAGGAGGCGTTCTTCGGCACCGAGATCTGCGTCCCGTCGCCGAGCAGGTGCCGCCCGGTCATGCCGACCACCCCGCCCCAGGTCCGGTTGCCGACCACCGGTCCCAGGCCGAGCAGCCGGATGGCGGCGATGACGACGTCGCCGTCCGAGCTGGTGGCCTCGTCGGCGAGCGCCACCAGCGGCCCGCGCGGGGCGTCGCGCGGCCACCGGACGGGTTCCCGGCCGCGGCTGAAGTCCCAGGCCAGGACGTGACGGGTGAGCTTCTCCAGGACGAGTTCGGAGACGTTGCCGCCGGCGTTGCCGCGTACGTCCAGGACGAGCGCGGGCTTGTCGAACTCCCGCCGGACGTCCCGGTTGAACTGCGCCCAGCCGGAGCCGCCGAGGTCCGGGATGTGCAGGTAGCCGCACCGTCCGTCGCTGAACTCCCGCACCAGGGCGCGCCGTTTGACCACCCAGTCCTGGTAGCGGACCGGCCGCTCGTCGGTGAGCGGGGTGACGGTGATCCGGCGGACGGTGCCGTCCGGGCCGCCCCGGCGCAGGGTGAGCTCGACGCTCGTCCCGCCGGTGCCGGCGAGCAGCGGCAGCGGCCCGCGCAGCGGGTCGACGGGCCGTCCGGCGACGGCGAGCAGCTCGTCGCCGGCGCGCACCCCGTGGGTGGCGAGCGGGGAGCGGGCGCGCGGGTCGGAGGACTCGCCGGGCAGGATCCGGTCGACCAGCCAGCGCCCCTCGGGGGAGCGGTGGGCGGCGGCGCCGAGCAGGCCGAGCGGCTGCTGGGCGAGCGCGGGCCCCTCGCCGCGCCGGGACGGGGTGACGTAGGCGTGCGAGGTGCCGAGTTCGCCGAGCAGTTCGCGCAGCAGGTCGGCGAAGTCGTCGGGGCCGGCGATCCGTTCCAGCAGCGGCTCGTACTGGGCGACCAGCGCGGGCCAGTCCAGCCCGCTCATGCCGGCGTCCCAGAACTGGTCGCGGACGATCCGGGCGGCCTCCGCGTAGGCCTGGCGCCACTCGGCGGCCGGGTGCACGGTGTGGGTGATCCGCCGCAGGTCGACGGTGGTGCCGGCGGACGGCGCGGCGACCGGGAGGACCCGCAGGGTGCCGGCCGAGTAGACGGCGACCGAGCCGCCGTCGCCGGAGACGGCGTACCCGTCGAGCCGGTCGGCGAGCGTGGACCGGGAGCCGCGGGCCAGGTCGAAGTACTCCAGGGAGGGGCGGCCGGAGGTGTCGTCGGGGTTGGTGAAGGTCTGGCCGAGGACACCCGAGATGGGCCAGCGCAGCCAGACCAGCCCGCCCCGGACGGCGTCGGTGGCCGAGTACTTGGAGGCGAGCACCGGGAACGGGATCAGCCGCTCGCCGATGCCCTCGGCCTCGACCCGGACGGTGCCGTCGCCGCCGCCGTCCCCGTGCGGGGCGCCGTCCTCGTCGGGCGCGGCGAACGGGGACGGCGTGTCCGCGGTGAGCGGCACCAGGTAGGGGCGGCAGCCGAGCGGGAAGGAGAGGTCGCCGGTGTGCACGTCGTGGACGGGGTCGAAGCCGCGCCAGGAGAGGAAGGCGAGGTAGCGGCCGTCCCGGGTGAAGACGGGCTGCTCGTCCTCGAAGCGGCCGTCGGTCACGTCGGTGACCGGGGCCGGGGCGTCCGCGCGGGTGAGCCGGACGCGGCGCAGCGAGCGGCCGGCGGCCGGCTGGGACCAGGCGATCCAGTGCGAGTCGGGGGAGAAGCGCGCGCCGGTGACCGGGCCGTGGCCGGAGGCGGCGAGTTCGCGGACGGTGCCGTCGGTGGCGGTGACCAGCAGCAGCCGCCCGTCGGAGGTGGTGGCGGCGAGCCGGGTGCCGTCGGGGGCGGCGGTGAGTTCCAGGACGCGGCCGAGCCGGCCGGCGGCGAGGATCCGGTGGCCGTGCGGTCCGGGGGCGTGCTCGTGGCCGGGCAGCGGCACGATCTCGACGGCGTCCTCGCCCCGGGAGTCGGTGATCCAGGCGGCCTCGCCGGTGCGGCCGAGCACGACGGGAAGCCGGGTGCGCACGCCGGGGGTGTCGGCGAGCGCGCGGGCCGGGCCGTCGCGGTGGGTGAGCCAGTACTGGCTGCCGCGCACGGTGATCACCCCGGCCCGGCCGGTCGCGTCGCAGGCGAGGTCCTTCACGTGCGAGGCGGCGCTCACCTGGTACGGGCGCCGGCCGGCCCGGGCACCGCCGAGCGGGACGCGCAGCCGGCGCGGGGCGGGGGCGTCCAGACCGTCCAGCAGCCAGAGGTCGCCGGCGTGCTGGTAGACGATCCGGGTGCCGTCGGTGGCGGCCTCGCGGGCGTAGTAGGAGGCGTGGTCGGTGTGCCGGCGCAGGCCGGTGCCGTCGGGGCGGCAGGAGTAGAGGTTGCCGATGCCCTCGTGGTCGGAGAGGAAGGCGATCCGGCCGCCGTCGGCGGCGGTGACCGGCATCGGGGAGGCGAGGTGGCCGGGGAGGCCGTCGAGGATCCGCTCGCCGTCGACCCAGAGCCGGCCGGTGGCGCCGCCCCGGTAGCGCTTCCAGGCGGCGGGCTCGTGCGGGGCGGCCCCGGTGAGCAGCACGGTGCGCTCCGCGCTCACCTGGGCGTCGCCGACCGGTCCCCAGGGCATCCGGCGGGCGGGGCCGCCGTCGGGGGGCAGGGCGTGCGCCCAGGTGTAGTGGCCGAAGGGTTCGTGGAAGGAGGTGACGGCGAGCAGTTCGCCGTCCGGCAGCCAGCCGCGCAGCCGGGTGTCCTGGCTGCCCCAGTGGCTGAGCCGCAGGGCCTCCCCGCCGTCGACGGGGGCGGTCCAGATCTCCGGTGCGAGGCTCTGCCAGGCGGTCCAGGCGAGGGTGCGGCCGTCGGGGGAGAACCGGGGGTGGCTGACCCGGGTGCGGTCGCAGCTGACCCGCCAGGCCCGGCCGGCGGCGGTCGCGCCGGGGTCGAGCGGGGCGATCCAGACGTCGTCCTCGGCGGTGAACGCCAGCAGGCCCCCGCGCAGGTGGGGGTGGCGGAGGTAACCGGGTGACGTCACCCCTCCATGCTTCGACGGGGTGTCACGCACGGCAACCCGAACCGCCCCCGACCTGCCGCTCCGGAAGCCCGAACCGGTCTGGACCATTGACACCGTACGGCCGAATCCACTTCAGTGGTCTAGTCCAACTCGTATGTCAGGCCGCGCCGTTCCCCCACCACCGGTGCGCGCCGACGCATGCCTCCGGACACCCCCACACCCGCGCCTCCGCGAGGAGTCCCCCCCATGCGCAGAACCCCTGTGACCCCCACGTCACCCGCCCCCGCCCGCCGCTCGCGCGCCGCGCTGGCCGCCGGCACCGCCTCGGCCGTCGCCGCGGCGACCATGGCCGCCCTGACCCTGGGGCTGGCACCCAGCGCCTCGGCCGGCGAGTTCCTGGTCAACGGCGGCTTCGAGAGCGGCGCCCTCGGCCCGTGGAGCTGCTCCGCCGGCACCGGCAGCGTCGCCACCGGCCAGGCCCACGGCGGCACCTACGCCCTGGCCGCGGCCGCCTCGGCGGGCGACACCGCCCGCTGCGCGCAGACCGTCACGGTCGCGCCGAACACCGCCTACACGCTCAGCGCCTACGTCAAGGGCTCGTACGTCTACCTCGGCGTGGACGGCGGCACCGCCACCTGGACGCCCGGCACCGGCGGCGCCTACCAGAAGCTGAGCACCACCTTCACCACCGGCGCCACCCAGACCAGCGCCACCGTGTACACCCACGGCTGGTACGGCCAGGGCACCTACTACGCGGACGACGTCTCGCTGGACGGCCCCGGCGCGCCCAGCCCGACCGCCACGCCCACCGTCACCCCGACGGTCACCCCCACGGTGACGCCCACCGTCACCCCCACGGTCACCCCGACCGTGACCCCCACCGTGACGCCCACGGTCACCCCGACCGTCACGCCCACCACGCAGCCCGGCTCCAAGACGCTGGTCGGCTACCTGCACGCCAGCTTCGCCAACGGCGCCGGGTACACCAAGGTGGCCGACATCCCGGACTCCTGGGACTTCATCAACCTCTCCTTCGGCGAGCCGACCTCGGTCACCTCCGGTGACATCCGGTTCAACCGCTGCCCGGTCACCGAGTGCCCGACCGTCGAGTCCGACGCCGACTTCAAGGCCGCCATCGCCGCCAAGCGGGCCAAGGGCAAGAAGGTGCTGATCTCGATCGGCGGCCAGAACGGCCAGGTCCAGCTCACCACCACCGCCGCCCGGGACGCCTTCGTCAGCTCGGTGTCGGCGATCATCGACAAGTGGGGCCTGGACGGCCTGGACATCGACTTCGAGGGCCACTCGCTGTCGCTGCAGACCGGTGACACCGACTTCAAGAACCCGACCAGCCCGGTCATCGTCAACCTGATCTCGGCGATCAAGACGCTCAAGGCCAAGTACGGCCCGAACTTCGTGCTGACCATGGCGCCGGAGACCTTCTTCGTCCAGCTCGGCTACCAGTACTACGGCTCCGGCCCCTGGGGCGGCCAGGACCCGCGCGCCGGCGCCTACCTGCCGGTCATCCACGCCCTGCGCGACGACCTGACCCTGCTGCACGTCCAGGACTACAACTCCGGCTCCATCATGGGCCTGGACAACCAGTACCACTCGATGGGCGGCGCCGACTTCCACGTCGCGATGACCGACATGCTGCTCAAGGGCTTCCCGGTGGCGGGCAACACCAACAACGTGTTCCCGGCGCTGCCCGCCTCCAAGGTCGCCATCGGCATGCCGGCCACCACCAACGCGGGCAACGGTCACGTCGGCCCGGCCGAGGTCAACAAGGCCCTGGACTGCCTCACCAAGCTGACCAACTGCGGCAGCTACGTCCCGAAGGCGGGCGCCCAGCCCGGCCTGCGGGGGCTGATGACCTGGTCGATCAACTGGGACCAGTTCGCCGGCCGGGAGTTCTCGAAGAACTTCGACTCCTACTTCCGCCGCTGAGGCGAGGAGGGCCGGCCGTCCGGCGGCCGGCCCTCCCGACGGCCGGAGGTCCCGGTGGGCGCCGGCCCGCCCGGGGCCTCCGGCCGCACCGGTGCGGCCGCCGGGCGGCGGTGGGTGAACCCGTCGCTCAGCGGTCCACCCGGACCGCCGCCAGGTACTCCGCGATCGCGTCCCGGTTGCGGGTCAGACAGGCGATCCGCGCGCTCATCCCCGCCAGCTCCGCCTCCAGGGTGGCGATCATCTCCGGCTCGGCGTCCTCGAAGTGGATCGCCCGGGGCTTGTCGAGGCAGGGCAGGATCTGTTTGATGATCCGGGTGGGCAGCCCCGCGTCGAGCAGCCCGCGGATCTGCAGCACCCGGTCCACCGTCGCCCCGTCGTACGCGCGGTAGCCGTTCGCACAGCGCGCGGCCACGATCAGCCCCTGCTCCTCGTAGTAGCGCAGCAGCCGCCGGGACGCCCCGGTCCGCTCGGACAGCTCGCCGATCCGCATGTGTGCCCCACCTCACAGCCGGCCCGATTGACCCTCACATCAGTGTGAGCGTTTGAGCATAACGGCCATGCGGACCACCGACCGACCCGCCGCCGACACCCGGCGCACCCTGCCCCTGCCCGCGCTCCTGGCCCTCGCCACCGCGGTCTTCGTCACCGTCCTCACCGAGACCCTGCCCGCCGGCGTCCTGCCCGCCATGAGCGCCGACCTCGGCGTCGGCGAATCCGCGGCGGGCCAGGCCGTCACCGTCTACGCGGTCGGCACCGCCGTCACCGCCGTCCCGCTCACCGCGGCCACCGCCGGCTGGGGCCGGCGCCGTCTGCTGCTCACCTCGATGGCCGGCTTCGCCGTCGCCAACACCGTCACCGCGCTGTCCGGCAGCTACCCGCTCACCATGGCCGCCCGGTTCGTCGCCGGGGTCGCCGCCGGCCTCGCCTGGGCGCTGCTCGCCGGGTACGCCCGCCGGCTCGCGCCGCCCGGACTGCAGGGCCGGGCCATCGCCGTCGCCATGGCCGGCGCGCCGCTCGCCCTCTCGCTGGGCGTGCCCGCCGGGACCTTCCTCGGCGAACTGCTCGGCTGGCGGGTGGTCTTCCTGCTGATGACGGTCACCGCCGTCGGCGTGACCGGCTGGATCGCCGTCGCCGTCCCCGAGGTGCCCGGCCGGGCCCGCGGCGAACGGACCCCCGTGCTGGGCGCCCTCGCCGTCCCCGGCGTCGCCCCGGTGCTCGCGGTGACCCTCGTCTTCGTCCTCGCCCACACCGTCCTCTACACCTACATCGCGCCCTTCCTCGACCGGCGGGGCCTGGGCGGCGCCACCGGCGCCGTGCTGCTCGCCTTCGGCGTGGCCTCGCTGGTGAGCATCTGGGTGACCGGCGCGCACATCCACCGCCGGCTGCGCGCGCTCACCCTCGCCGCCACCCTGCTGGTCGCCGCCGCGGCCGCCCTGCTCGGCCTGGCGGCCGGCAGCACCGCCGCGGTCTACGCCGCCGCCGTGCTCTGGGGGCTCGGCTGGGGCGGTGTGCCGACCCTGCTGCAGACCGCCGCCGGCGAGGCGGGCGGGGAGCAGGCGGACGCCGCGCAGACGATGCTCGTCACCCTCTGGAACGCGGCGATGGCCGCCGGGGGCGTGGCGGGCGGCCTGCTGCTCGACCGGCTCGGCAGCGGCTCCTTCCCGTGGGCCGTGCTGCTCCTGCTGCTGCCCGTGCTTGCGGTGGTCCTCGCCGCCCGCGTGCACGCCTTCCCGGCCCGCCGGCCGGGCACCGCCTCCTGACCGCGTCCACGCCCTCCCGGCCCCGGCCCCTTCCGGTGCCGCCCCGGTCTCAGTACCCGCCGCCGTACGACGGGTCCCGGGGCGGCATCAGCCCGCCGCGGTAGGAGATCGCCACCGCCTGCGCCCGGTCACGGGCGTCGATCTTCGCCAGGATCCGCTTCATGTGGGTCTTCACCGTCGACTCGGCGAGCACCAGCAGCGCGGCGATCTCCCGGTTCGACCGCCCCTCCGCCGCCAGCCTCAGCACCTCCCGCTCGCGGGCCGTCAGCTGGGCCAGCCGGACGTCCTCGGGCTCCGGCGGCGGCTGTTCGCCGCCCCGGCCGACCACCTGGGCCACCAGGTCCCGGGTGACCGCCGGATCCAGCACCGACTCGCCCGCGGCCAGCGTGTGCACCGCGTCGACCAGCCGCTCGGCCGAGGCCCGCTTCAGCAGGAAGCCCGCCGCGCCGGCCCGCAGCGCCCCCCACACGTAGTCGTCGTGGTGGAAGGTGGTCAGCACCAGCACCCGGGTGGGCAGCCCGGCCGCGGTGATCCGCCGGGTCGCCTCGACCCCGTCCACCCCCGGCATCCGGACGTCCATCAGGACCACGTCCGGCAGCAGCGCGCGGCAGAGGCCCACCGCCGCCAGCCCGTCCGCGGCCTGGCCGACCACCTCGATCCGGTCGTCGGTCTCCAGCACCAGGGACACCCCGGCCCGCAGCAGGGCGTCGTCGTCGGCCACCACGACCCGCACCCGTGCGGCGCCCGGGCCGCCCGGCCCTCCGGCGGCCGTCACGGGACCGGCAGCTCGGCGCGCAGCCGGAACCCGCCCGACTCGCCCGGCCCGTGCTCCACCCGGCCGCCGAGGACGCTGACCCGCTCGGCCACGCCCAGCAGCCCGCGCCCCGGCACGTACCCGGCGGGGGCGCCCCGCCCGTCGTCCCGCACCTCGACCCGGAGCCGGCCGCCGGCGCACCGCACGGTGACCTCGACGCTCCGGGCGCCCGCGTGCTTGACCGTGTTGGTGAGCGCCTCCTGCACGACCCGGTACGCCGACACGTCCAGGCTGCGCGGCACCCGCCGGGCGGCCTGGTCGACCCGCGTCCGCACCAGCAGCCCGGCCTGGCCGAGCCGGTCGGCCAGCCGCTCCAGATCGGCGATCCCGGGCTGCGGCGCCGCCCCCTCCGGGTCCCCGTCGGCCGCGCCGCGCCGCAGCAGGCCGAGGACCCGGTCGAGGTCGTCCAGTGCCTCCCGCCCGGTGTGCTCCATTCCGGAGAGCAGCTCCCGGGTGCGCTCGGGCTCGCGGTCGAGCAGCCGGCGGGCCGCCCCGGCCTGGACCAGCACCACGTTCAGGGTGTGACCGACGGAGTCGTGCAGCTCCCGGGCCAGCCTGGCCCGCTCCTCGGCGATCACCTCCCGGCGCAGCAGCAGCCGGGCGGCCTCGCGCTGCTCGGCGCGGCGCGCGGTGCCGTAGCCGACCGCCCAGCCGAGCAGCCAGAGGAACAGCACCCCGGCCGGGATCACGGGATAGGCCCGGCCGAGGTCGGCGAAGTACGCGGCCATCCCGAGCAGGGCGGCGAACGGCCCGAGCCAGGCGCGCCGGCGGGTCGCGTACAGACCGAGCGAGTAGAGGCCGACGAGGTCGGCGTACGGCGAGACCGGGCTCGGCAGCACGAACAGTGCCTCGGCCGAGAGCGCGGCCGCGCCTGCCAGGTAGCCGGCCAGCGGCCTGGTGCGGCGCACCGCCAGCGGGCCGGCCACCGCCGCGCTCAGTGCGAGGGCGAGCGGCAGACCGCCGCGCAGCTCGTCGGCGGCCCCGATCCGTTCGGCCGCCATCAGCAGCAGGAACCCGCCCGCGAGGACCGCGTCCCACGTCCGGGCGGACACCGCGCGCAGCGCCCGCGCCGGGGTGTCGGCCCGGAACCGGGCCCCGGTCCGGCGGGCCGTCCGCCCGCCCGGGGGAAGGCCGCCGCCGTCCGGTCCGGGGGCGTCCGGCCCCGGACCCGGCCCCGGGACCGTTCCGGGGGCGGGGAGGCGCGACGGTGCCGCGGCGGTGCCGGCCGTCCGGGTGCGCGGCGGGGAGGTCATGGCGGCTCCGGTGTCCGGGGGAGTGACCGCCGCGCGGTGGTGCGGGCGTACGGGCCGTACGGTAGCGGCGGCCGCCCGGCCCGCGCATCGCCCTGGTGGGGTATTGCGGACCCGTCCGGACGGGGGTCGCGGCCCGGCCGGGGACCTCCTCCGGGGGTGCCCGGGCCGTCCGTCCGGGGCAGGTCCCGGGACCCCGCCGGGCGGACGCGCACCGGTGGCCGCGGTCCGTAGCGTCCGGGGCCATGAACACCCCGGAGTCCCGCGTCCCGACCGTCCCCCCGCCGACCGCCCCGCCCGTCCCGCCGCCCCCCGCCGCCCGGCCCGCGCAGCGCCGCGGCCGGGGCGCCCGGGCGGGCTGGTGGACGGTCACCGTACTGGCCTTCCTCACCGCGCTGTTCACCGCCCGCTACCTGACCCTCGACCCGGAGGTCTTCCTCGACCAGCAGCGCGCCGTCTACCTGGCCAACCGGGTCCCGCTCGCCCTGCACGTCGGCGGCGGGCTGGTCGCGATCCTGCTCGGCCCCTGGCAGTTCCTGCCCCGGCTGCGCGCCCGCCGCCCGGGGCTGCACCGCCTGACCGGCCGGCTCTACCTGCTCGCCGTGCTGGCCACCGGCACCGGCGGCCTGCTGCTGGCCCCCCGGGGACTGGTCGGCCCGGTCGCGCCGATCGGCTTCACCGCGCTCGCCGTCCTGCTGCTGCTCTCCTCGGCGCAGGCCTTCCGCTTCGCCCTGCGCCGCGACCTGGTCCGCCACCGGGCCTGGGCCACCCGCTCCTACGCGCTGATCCTCGCCGCCGCCACCCTGCGGATCTGGCTCCCGGTGGCGGACCTCGTCGGCATCCCGTTCGAGCAGGCCTACGCGACCGTGGCCTGGACCTGCTGGCTGATCAACCTGGTGGTGGCCGAGCACCTGATCGGCCGGTTCCCGCGACCCGCCGCGGCACCGCCGGCCGGGTGACCCGGCACCTCCGGCGGCGTCATGACGACCTATCATCCAGCAATGACCACCGCAGAGTTGATCCGCATCGTCTCCCGCTCCTCGCCGATGGCACTCGCCCAGGTCGACCGGGTCAGGGCCGAACTCGCCGTCCTGCACCCGGGGGTGCGTACCGAGGTGGTGCCGGTGACCACCTCCGGCGACCGGTGGATGGGCGACCTCGCCCGGCTCGGCGGCAAGGGGGCGTTCACCAAGGAGGTCGACGCCGCGCTGCTCGCCGGCGAGGCGGACCTCGCGGTCCACTGCCTCAAGGACGTGCCGGCCGACCGCCCGCTGCCGGCCGGCACCGTGTTCGCCGCCTACCTGCGCCGCGACGACATCCGGGACGCGCTCGTCCACCCGGGCGGCCTCACCCTGGACCGGCTGCCGGCCGGCACCCGGATCGGCACCTCCTCGGTCCGCCGCCGGGCCCAGCTCGCCGCCTCCCACCCGCACCTGGAGTGCGTGCCGATGCGCGGCAACGCCAACAGCCGGCTCGCCAAGCTCGCGGCGGGGGAGGCCGACGCGCTGCTGCTCGCCCTGTCCGGGCTGGAGCGGATCGGGGAGAGCGGCCGGATCAGCGAGGTGCTGACGCCGGAGGTGATGTGCCCGCCGATCGGCGCCGGGATCCTCGCCCTCCAGTGCCGGGTGGAGGACACCGCCACCATCGACGCGGTCTCCGGCCTCGGCGACCAGCCGACCTGGCGGGAGGCGAGCGCCGAACGGATGTTCCTGCACGTGCTCCAGGGCCACTGCAACTCCCCGATCGCGGGGTACGCCCGGGCCGAGGAGGACGGCCGCCTCTCGCTGCGCGGGCGGGTCTTCACGCCGGACGGCAAGCAGGTCCTGGACGCCCACGAGTGGGCCGGTTCGCTGAGCCCGGAGGACCTCGGCACCGCGACCGCCCTCGCCCTCAAGCGGCAGGGCGCCTCCGAGCTGATCGCCGCGATCCCGCACTGAACGGGACCGGCCGGCGGCGCCCCGGACCGGGC
>NZ_JBHJRC010000280.1:0-11104 GCF_042261735.1 Kitasatospora sp. NPDC056327
CCCCGGCACCGAGCCGGGGCCCCCGCCCGTTCGCCGACCGTCCGTCAGGGCCAGACCAGGCAGTACAGCTGGTGCCCGGCCTCGTGCAGCCGGTTCGCGAAGTCCTGCCACTCGTGCAGCATGCTGTAGATCACGAAGGCGTCCCGCGGCCCCCGGCGGTCCGGCACGGTGGACCAGATGAAGGCGGCGGCGCCCAGTTCGGTCTCGTCCGCCTTGCGCAGCGGCTCGACGACGTTCTGGGGGAGCTGGACGACCGCGTAGTCCGGGTGCAGCACGACCAGTTCCAGCGGCGGCACCTGGTGCAGCGGAACGCCCTGGATGCCGGTGAGGACCATGGCGCTCATGGTCTCCGGTTTGATCTTGGTGGAGAGGTGGCCGTTGGGCGAGCCACTGGTCTCCATCAGGTCGCCGAGCCGGCCGAGTGAGCCGAGCTCGCCCGCGTCCAGCCCGAGCCCGCCCGGACCGAGGGCGGTCGGGACCCGGGCCGCGGTCGCCCGGTCGGGTGCGCCGAAGTACTTGTACGTCACCCCCACGCGTCCCTCACCCCGCCTCTCGCGGCCACGGCCGCCCCGCCCCGTTCCCGCTCCCGTACCCCCGCGTGCGGCCTCGGTGGGCCGGCGGGGGCCACCCGCGGCCTCGTCGTGGCCGTCCTGCGCCTCGGACACTCGGACCATCCTCACCGGAATTCGCCGGAATCGACAGACCCCCGCACGTCCGGTGTCCTCCGGACGTGCTCCTTACCCGTCATGCGCCGCCGTACCCAGTCGCGGTACGCGGCAGTCCTCTTCCACACCCCTGCGTCGACCCGGAACGTCCGTTCGCCCTCGCGGCCGGCCGGACTCCGGAGACACTCCGGGTACACAGTCTGACTGGTCCGGGCGTCCGGCACAGCCAGGGGTCGTGTTGTACGGATAACCGTACAGACTCCGGCGCCCGGATCATCGTTCCAGATGATGAGGTCCGACATGCAGAGGTGAAGGACACGATTTGAGACCATGTCTTCCGTGAGCTACCCCTACGAAGCACCCCAGTCCCAGTCGCTCTTCGATCGTGCCTCGGTCGTCACCCCCGGCGGCGTCAACTCCCCGGTGCGCGCCTTCCGCGCCGTCGGCGGTACGCCGCGATTCATGGTGTCCGGCACCGGCCCCTACCTGACCGACGCCGACGGCCGCGAGTACGTCGACCTGGTCTGCTCGTGGGGCCCGATGATCCTCGGCCACGCCCACCCGGCCGTCCTCGACGCCGTCCAGCAGGCGGTGGTGCGGGGCACCTCCTTCGGCACGCCCGGGCAGGGCGAGGTCGAGCTGGCCGAGGAGATCGTCGCCCGGGTCGCCCCGGTCGAGCAGGTCCGGCTGGTCTCCTCGGGCACCGAGGCCACCATGTCGGCGATCCGGCTGGCCCGCGGCTTCACCGGCCGCGCGAAGGTCGTGAAGTTCGCCGGCTGCTACCACGGCCATGTGGACGCGCTGCTGGCCGCCGCCGGTTCCGGGGTCGCCACCTTCGGCCTGCCGGACACCCCGGGCGTCACCGGTGCCCAGGCCGGCGACACCATCGTGCTGCCGTACAACGACCTCGCCGCCGTCGAGGAGGCGTTCCGCGCCCACCCCGGCGAGATCGCCTGCGTGATCACCGAGGCCTCGCCCGGCAACATGGGCGTCGTCCCGCCGCTGCCGGGCTTCAACGGCGGTCTGGCCCGGCTCTGCCGGGAGAACGGCGCGCTGTTCGTCTCCGACGAGGTGATGACCGGTTTCCGCGTCTCCAGGGCGGGCTGGTACGGCCTGGAGGCGGCGAACGAGGGCTGGGCGCCCGACCTGCTCACCTTCGGCAAGGTGATGGGCGGCGGCTTCCCGGCCGCGGCCTTCGGCGGCCGGGCCGACGTGATGGCCCACCTCGCCCCGGCCGGGCCGGTCTACCAGGCCGGCACCCTCTCCGGGAACCCGATCGCCACCGCGGCCGGCCTGGCCCAGCTGCGGAACTGCACCGACGAGGTCTACACGGCCGTCGACCGGGTCGCCGCCGAGGTCTCCGGGCTGGTCTCCGCCGCGCTCGCCAAGGAGGGCGTGGCGCACCGGCTGCAGACCGCCGGGAACATGTTCTCGGTGTTCTTCACCGAGGACGCCGTGACGAACTACGCGGAGGCGAAGACCCAGGAGGCGTTCCGCTTCACCGCCTTCTTCCACACCATGCTCGCCGAGGGCGTCTACCTGCCGCCGTCCGCGTTCGAGTCGTGGTTCGTCTCCGCCTCGCACGACGAGCGGGCGCTCGAACGGATCGCCGCCGCCCTGCCCGCCGCCGCCCGCGCCGCCGCCGAAGCCGCGGCCTAGGGCGTGTCTTGTGGATCTTGTCGGACAGGCGGCGTCGCGGGCCCGGCATTGATCCACAAGAGACGCCCTAGTCCTCACACCGAGCCCCAGGAGTACTGAGAAGTGAGCGCCAAGGACATCACCGTCGTCCACCTGATGCGGCACGGCGAGGTGCACAACCCGGAGGGCGTCCTCTACGGGCGCCTGCCGGGCTACCGGCTGTCCGAGCTGGGCCGGCAGATGGCCGACCGGGTCGCCGAGGACCTCGCCGGCCGGGACATCACCCACGTGGTGGCGTCCCCGCTGGAGCGTGCGCAGGAGACCGCCGAGCCGATCGCCAAGTCGCACGGCCTGGACCTCGCGACGGACGGGCGGCTGATCGAGGCGGAGAACGTCTTCGAGGGCAAGACCTTCGGAGTGGGCGACGGCTCGCTGCGCAACCCGTCCTACTGGAAGTACCTGACCAACCCGTTCAAGCCCTCCTGGGGCGAGCCGTACCTGGAGCAGGCGGTGCGGATGATGGGCGCGCTGGCCGCGGCCCGGGACGCCGCACGCGGGCACGAGGCGGTCTGCGTCAGCCACCAGCTGCCGATCTGGATCGTCCGCTCCTTCGTGGAGCGCCGCCGGCTCTGGCACGACCCGCGCAACCGCCAGTGCTCGCTGGCCTCGCTGACCAGCTTCACCTACGAGGGGGACCGGATCGTCTCGGTCGGCTACCGCGAGCCGGCCCGCGACCTGCTGCCGGCGCACCTGGTCGGCAAGGGCGGCAAGAGCAAGCCGGTGGGCAAGAGCTTCGGCGCCTGAACCCGGCCGCGGGGTGCGGTGATTCCGGGTACGCCGAGGGAGCCCGGACGAGCGGAACGGTGCCCATGGTTCCCGATCCGGCGTAAAAACCGTGTGAGTAAGACCTGGGTCACACTCCCGCGACACCAGGGCCGATGGTCCCGCCGCAGGTCAGAGGGGGTCCGGCAGAGAACGCCGGACCCCCCGGGGCCCGCCCGCGACTCCATGCGAAACTTTTCACATGTCTGGCATGACGCGCCCCCGTCCCCGTGTCGCCGCCGCCGCGGTCACCACCGCCGCTGCCGCGCTGGTCCTCACCGCCTGCAGCTCCTCCGGCTCCTCGGCCAGCGGTGACGGGCAGATCGGTTTCGTCACCGCCAAGGGCAGCAACATCTCGACCGCCGCCGTCGGCAAGCGCCAGGACGCGCCGGACATCGGCGGGGACACCCTGGAGGGCACCCCGGCCAAGCTCTCGGACTACCGGGGCAAGGTCGTCGTGGTGAACGTCTGGGGCTCCTGGTGCGGCCCGTGCCGCTCGGAGGCCGACGACCTCCAGCGGATCTGGGAGAAGTACAAGGACCAGGGCGTGCAGTTCCTCGGGATCAACACCCGCGACACCGAGATCAAGAACGCCGTCCGCTTCGAGCAGGAGAAGGGCGTCACCTTCCCCAGCATCTACGACCCGGCCGGCGCCCAGCTGCTCAAGTTCCCCAAGGGCAGCCTCAACCCGCAGTCCATCCCGACCACCCTGGTGGTCGACCGGGACGGGAGGCTGGCCGCCCGGGCCGTCGGCGGCCAGACCGACGACGCCCTGGAATCGATGCTCCGGCCGATCGTGGCGGAGCAGCAGAAGTGAGCGCGACGCTCCAGCTCGCCGACACCACCGGAACCATCCAGAGCGGGGCGCTGCTGATGGCGGCGCCGATCGCGCTGGCGGCCGGCCTGGTGTCCTTCTTCTCGCCCTGCGTGCTCCCGCTGGTCCCCGGCTACCTGTCGTACGTCACCGGCTTCTCCGCCTCGGACCTCGCGGACGCCCGCGGCGCCCGGCGCGGCCGGATGCTGGCGGGCGCGCTGCTGTTCGTCGTCGGCTTCACCGCCGTGTTCGTCTCCGGCGGCGCGCTGTTCGGCTTCTTCGGCCAGACGCTCCTGGAGCACAAGCGGGTCATCTCGATCGTGCTCGGCTCGGTGACCGTGGTCATGGGCCTGGCCTTCATGGGTCTGGTGCCCGGGCTGAGCGTGCGCGAGCTGCGCTCGCACCGCCGCCCGGCCGTCGGCCTGCTCGGCGCGCCGATGCTGGGCGTGGTGTTCGGCGTCGGCTGGACGCCCTGCCTCGGCCCGACGATGTCGGCGATCCAGACGCTCGCCTTCAACGAGGCGGACGCCGGCCGCGCCGCCCTGCTGATGACCGTCTACTGCCTGGGCCTGGGCGTACCGTTCATCGTGGCCGCGGTGGCCTTCCGCCGGGCACTGGGTGCCTTCGGCTGGGTCAAGCGGCACTACCCGCTCGTCATGCGGATCGGCGGCGGCATGCTCGTCGTGGTCGGTCTGCTCCTGGTCACCGGGGTCTGGGACTCGATGGTGAGTGACCTGCAGAACCAGTTCGCCGACTTCCAGATCGGAATCTGACCCGTGACCAAGACCACGACCGAGCGCGAGGAGCGCGGGGCCGCCGCGCCGGGCGCGGCCGAGGAAGCGGCCGAGCGGCTGACCACCGCCCCGGCCGAGTCCGACGGCCCCACCGGCATCGGCGTGCTCGGCTGGCTGCGCTGGATGTGGCGCCAGCTGACGTCGATGCGGGTCGCGCTGATCCTGCTGTTCCTGCTCTCGCTGGCGGCCATTCCGGGCTCGCTGATCCCGCAGAACGGCCAGAACCAGTTCAAGGCGGAGGCCTGGAAGGCGCAGCACACCACGGTCGCGCCGATCTACGAGAAGCTCCAGCTGTTCGACGTCTACAGCTCGGTCTGGTTCTCGGCGATCTACATCCTGCTGTTCGTCTCGCTGGCCGGCTGCATCGTCCCGCGCACCTGGCAGTTCGTCGGCGTGCTGCGCGCGCAGCCGCCGGCCGCGCCGCGCAACCTGACCCGGATGCCGGTGTACGCGGCCTGGCGGACGGACGCGGACGCCGCGACCGTCAACGCCGCCGCCCACCGGCTGCTGCGCGGGCGGCGGTTCCGGGCGCACCTGGACGGCGGCGCGGTGGCGGCCGAGAAGGGCTACCTGCGCGAGGTCGGCAACCTGCTCTTCCACCTGTCGCTGTTCGCGCTGCTCGGCGGCTTCGCCTGGGCGAGCCTGGCCAGCGGCACCGGCGGCAAGCTGCTGGTCGAGGGCGAGGGCTACTCCAACACCATCACGCAGCTGGACGACTTCACCGGCACCCGGTTCTACGGCAGCGACGACCTCGACCCGTTCTACGTGAAGCTGGACACCTTCACCTCGAAGTTCCAGAACAACGGCTCGCAGATCGGCAGCGCGCGGCAGTTCACCGCGGGCGTCGAGTACTACGAGGGCAGCGACCCGTCGAAGCTGAAGCGCGGCAAGATCGAGGTCAACCACCCGCTGGAGATCGGCGGCAGCAAGTTCTTCCTGATCGGCCACGGCTACGCGCCGGTGATCACGGTCCGCAACGCCGCGGGCGACGTCGTCTACACCGGGGCGACCCCGTTCCTGCCGCAGGACGGCAACCTCACCTCGACCGGCGTCATCAAGGTCTCCGACTACGGCGAGAAGGACGGGCAGCGGACCCAGCTGGGCCTCTCCGGCTTCTTCCTGCCGACCGCCCCGGTGGCCTTCGACAAGAACACCGGCCCGCGCTCGCTGTTCCCCGGTGACGCGGACCCGGCGCTGGTGCTGAACGTCTACGCGGGCGACCTGGGCACCGACTCCGGCCTGCCGCAGAACATCTACCAGCTCAACACCAAGAAGCTGACCCAGCTCCAGCAGGACGGCGAGCCGGCCAAGGCCCGGCTGAAGCCCGGCCAGGGCTGGAACCTGCCGGACGGCTACGGGTCGGTCACCTTCGAGGGCTACAAGCAGTGGGCGAGCTTCAACGTCTCGCACCGACCGGGCAACGCGATCGCCCTGGTCGGCGCGGTGGCCGCGATCCTCGGCCTGATCGGCTCGCTGTTCGTGCAGCGCCGCCGGATCTGGGTGCGGGCGGTCGCCCTGCCGGACGGCGGGACCCTGGTCGAGCTGGCCGGGTTGGGCCGCAGCGAGTCGGCGAAGACCGCCGAGGAGCTGGCGGCGCTCGCGGTGGACCTCCAGGACGACGCGCCCGCGCTCGACGACGAGCCCGGTGACGAGCCCGGTGACGCGCCCGACGACGGCAGCACGGAGGCCGACGAGGCCTCAGCACCCGAAGAATCCGCAGTCCCCGCCGACCTGAACTCCAAGGAGTAGACGGTGCACCTCGCCTCGTCGGTCGACCCGCAGCTGGCCGACCTGTCCAACAAGCTCATCTATTCGGCGATGGCGGTCTACCTGATCGCCATGTTCGCCTACATGTTCGAGTGGACCTTCGGCGCGAAGGGCGCCGTCGCCGTCCGCTCCATCGAACAGGCGGGCCTGGCCGAGACCGTCGCGGAAGCCGACGCCAAGGCCAAGGGCGCCAAGAAGGTGACCGTCACCGTCGCCTCCGCCAAGGGCGGCACCACCACGCTCACCCGCACCGCGCTGGCCGGCGAGGGCGCGACGGTGGTGACCAGCGGGCGCGGTGACGACGACGTCGACGGCCCGGGCGCGGCCGGTACCAGCGAGAGGGCCGACCTGGCCGGCCGGATCGCGGTCTCGCTCACCGTCCTCGGCCTCCTGCTGCACGTGGGCGGCGTCCTCACCCGCGGCCTCTCGGTCTCCCGCTGGCCGTGGGGCAACATGTACGAGTTCTCCTGCGCCTTCGCGCTCGCCATGACGGCGGCCTTCGTCGGGCTGCTGCTCGCGAGGAAGCCGGTCCGCTGGCTCGGCCTGCCGGTCACCCTGGCCGTCGTGCTCACCCTGGGCGTGGCCACCGAGGTGCTGTACACCGAGTCCGAGCAGCTCGTCCCGGCGCTGCACTCGTACTGGCTCGCGATCCACGTCTCCACCGCGATCGTCTGCGGCGGCGCCTTCTACGCGGCGTTCATCGCGACCCTGCTCTACCTGGGCAAGGACTCCTTCGACAAGCGGATGGCGGCCGGCCTGGCCAAGGGCCCGCTGGGCACCTCGCCGTCGATCTGGCGCCGGCTGCCCGCCGCCTCGACCCTGGACAAGCTGTCCTACCGGATCAACGCCCTGGTCTTCCCGCTGTGGACCTTCACCATCATCGCGGGCGCGATCTGGGCCGAGGCCGCCTGGGGCAAGTACTGGGAGTGGGACCCGAAGGAGACCTGGTCGTTCATCACCTGGGTCGCCTACGCCTGCTACCTGCACGCCCGCGCCACGGCCGGCTGGAAGGGCCGCAAGGCCGCGTACCTGGCGCTCGCCGCCTTCGCGTGCTGGCTCTTCAACTACTACGGCGTGAACATCTTCGTCACCGGAAAGCACTCCTACGCCGGGGTCTGACCGGAACGGAAACCACCCACCGGCCCGGCGCTCCAGACGAGGAAGCCGGGCCGAGGTGCGACAGGGGTAGTTCGTGCCGGCCACCCGGTCCGGCACGGGGAGGAACTGAGGAGGAAATCGCGCAATGGAGTGCGACGAGGTCATGCTGACCGTCCGAATCACCGCCGCCGAGCACCTGCTGCTCCGCCGGCTCGCCCAGGGGCACCGCAGCGACGTGTCCGAGGTGGTGGCCGACGGGCTGCTGGACATCATTCCCACGCTCAGCTCGCCGGCCGACGCCCACCGGCTGCTGGCCGCCCTCGCGGCCCCCGCGCCGTGCGCGCTGACCGTCTGGCTGCCGACACCGCTGGCCGACCTGCTGGTGCCGGGCGCGGCCCGGATCGCCCAGGTGACGCACGTGCGGATCGGCTCGGCGAGCGCGATGCTGGGTGCCGCGCTGCGGCTGTGGCTGGCCCAGGACCCTGGCCGGCTGGCGGAGAACCTCTCGGTGATGCACGCCGGGCGGCCGTCCGCGCTGATGGCCGCCTGACCCGGCGGCCGTGTCGGGCCGCCGCCGGGCTCAGCCCGCGAGCGGCAGGCCGCGGCGGGCCGGACCCCCGGTGGCCGCGGCCGGGCCGCCGTCGGCCGGCCCGGTGAGCAGCCGGGCCTCGGCCACCGTCCGGCCGTCCTGCACCAGCACGACCCGCAGCGGCGTCCGCCGGCCGCCGCCCTCCTGCCCGGCCTCCCGGACGGCGCGCACCACGCAGGGGCGGTCCGGCGCGATCGGGGTGTGGAAGGACGTGACCAGCTCCAGCGGTACCACCCGGTCCGGGTGGTGCAGCCGCTGGGCGGCCTGCCGGGCGGCCTCCAGGACGAGCCGCCCGGGCAGGTGGCCCGGTGCCGGGTCCATCGGATCGAACAGCACCGGGTGCGCGTCGTCCGCGCGCAGCAGCCAGCTGCCGGGCAGCAGCGCCGGTCCGAGTACGACGTCGGCGGCCTGCTGACGGCCCACCAGCTCCGGCGCGGTCGCCTGGTCCGGCAGCCGCAGCGGGGCGGCGCCCCGGCCGGGGCCGCGGAGCCGGCCGTACGCGGCGGGGGAGAGGACCCGCAGCCCGCCGGAGCCGCGGGCGACCGGACGGCCGTCGCGCTCGACCTCCGCGTGCACCCGCAGCGCGGCCAGCCGGCCGTGGCGCATCCGGACGTCGTGGCAGCTGACCCGGAGCATCAGCTCGGTGGGGGCGGCGGTGACCGCGAGGCCCTCCAGACCCGCCGGACCGAGCGCGTAGCCGAGCTCGTCGAGCACCGCGTGGTGGTCGTGCGGGACACCGAACCCGGCGTGGCCGATCAGCAGGGCGGCCTGCCGGAGGGTCTCGGCCATCAGCACCGGGTCGTGGTGCCGGTCCCCGGGCAGCCGGTAGAAGCCGTGCAGCCGCGGCCACTGGGCGCCCAGCAGGAAGTCGTAGGGGCCGGTCGCCTGCCAGCCGGTGATGAGCACCTCGGCGACCGAGGAGCGGCGCACCAGGCGGCGCGGGACGGTCCGTTCGTGGAAGCCGTAGCGGGTCCCGCCGGGGTGGCCGGGTGCGGGGTGGGGGTACGGGGTGTCGCCGTCCGTCGCGGTGAACACTGGCATGACTGGGCCCACTCCCGGGTGTCGGTCGGCAGGCCGTGCGGGCGGCCCTGGAAAAACATACAGGCCACCCGGTTTCTGCTCCTCCCGAGGGGTCGTCACCTGCCCGGGCCCGCGCTTCTCACGCTACCCGGGCTCCGGCCTGCGGCAACGTCCGGACGGCCCGGTCCGGTCACCGGGCGGGGCCCGATCCCCCCTGACGGCGGGGGCCGGACAGGGGCTAGATTAGATACCAACCATGCGGTTTCGGGCGGGCGCGGAGCGCCACCGACGGTCCGCAGACGGGGCGCCGCACCATCGACGACGGCGCCGTGACAAGCAACCGGGCGGGCCGGAGCTCGCCACGGCCGGGGCCGGAGGGGCCGAGTGGCTAAGCAGGAACGGGCGGGGCGCACCAGGCAGGCCGTGCTGCTCGCCGCGGCGGACACCTTCGCCGACGCGGGCTTCGAGTCGGCGAGCCTGGTCGACATCAGCCGCAGGGCGGGCGTCAGCAAGGGCGCGCTCTACTTCCACTTCGTCTCCAAGCAGGCGCTTGCCGACGGGGTCCGCACGGAGGCCGCCGACACCATCGGCCTGGCGGTGCTGCGCGCGCTGCGCGGCAGCGGGCCGGCCGTCCAGGAACTCGTCGACCTCACCCACGAACTGGCACGGCTGCTGCGCGAGGACGTGCTGGTCCGGGCCGGCGTGCTGCTGGGCCTCGGGGGCCGGCCGGCGGGCTGCGGGGTGGGCGCGGTGGTGTCGCCGGCCGGCTCGCCGCCGGAGCCCTCGGCGGACGCCTGGTGGAGCCTGACCGCCGTCTTCCGCACCCTGCTCGACCGGGCCGCGGCGGCCGGCGAACTGCGCCCCGGCCTCGACCGGGACCAGGCGGCCGGGCTGCTCACCACCCTCGCGGCCGGGCTGGTCCTGTTCGCCGCCGAGTGCACCGGCCGGCTCGCCCCGGCGGCGGTCAGCGGCCTCTGGTCGGCCGCCCTGCCGTCCCTCGTCCCGGCCGACCGGCTGCCGGACTACCGGATCTGAGCCGTCCCGCCCCCGGACAGGAGGCCCGGTGCCCGGAGACCCGGTGCCGGCAGGCGCGGGTCAGGAGACCCCGGGAACGGGCACCCGGGTGCCTGCGCGGTCGACGGTGTCCAGCCGGGCGAGGGTGTGCGCCTCGACCAGGCCGGGCAACAGCAGCGCCCAGAGGTCGGCCATCCGCTGCAGCAGGTCCCTGCGGTCCGTCAGCACCTGTGAGCTGAGCTGGATGCCGGTCACCGCGCCGGTGATCACCCCGGCCGCCGCGGCGGGCCGCACCCCCGGTCGGAGCTCGCCGGCGTCCAGGGCGCGCTCCAGCAGCTCGTGCGCCGCGTCCCGCCAGCCCTGGTACGCGCCGATCTGCGGCTGGGTGAAGCTGCCGTGCTCGATGGTCAGCCGGATCGAGCCGCGCAGCAGCGGGTCGTCCAGCAGCGAGTGCGCGAACGCGTAGCCGAGGTCGATGACGGTCTGCATCGGGCTGGCGGAGGCGGGTTCCCAGGTGGCGAGCCAGGCACCCTGGCCCTCGATCACGGCGAGCGCCAGCTCCTCCTTGGACGGGAAGTGGAAGTAGAGCGCGCCCTTGGTGACGCCGGCCCGTTCCAGGATCTCCGCCATGGTCGCGCCCGCGTACCCGCGTTCGTCGAACACCTCGGCCGCGGCGCGCAGCACCGTCTGGCGGGTCGCCAGCGCCCGGGCCTGCCTGGCCATCACGGCCTCCCTGATCTCTGGTCGTCGGCAGCTGCTGGATCCTACGGGGGCGGGCCGGGCGGTCGCCCGACTACCGCGCGGTAGCGGTCCTTTCGAGCCGTTCCCGGCACCTGCGCGGGCCCGGCGGAACGCCGGAGGCCGGTCACCCCCTCCCCGCGGG
>NZ_JBHJRC010000281.1:0-1276 GCF_042261735.1 Kitasatospora sp. NPDC056327
GCCCTGATCACTCAAGGTGAGTGATCGGGGCCGGCGCCGGCCGGGGAGGGCCGTGGAGCGGAATTCCGCGGGGAGGCGGTGCGGTTCCGGGATCAGTAAATCTTGATCCAGGTGATCTTGTGGATCGAGGGCTGGCCCGGGTTCCACTGGCTCCACTTGTTCAGGGTGAAGCTCTCCAGGCGCGGGTCGTTCAGATTGCGCTGGAACTCGATCTTCACGACGTTGTTCCCGGACTCGACCCAGTTGACGCCGTAGATCGCGACGCCCGCCTCGCCGGCGTTCGCGAAGCAGAGGGTGTCGCGGCCGCTGTTGTTGTGGATCTCAAGGTAGTCGTTCTGGTTGCAGTCCGTGCGGTTGAGCGTGATGCGGCTGGTCGAGGCGGAGGCGGCGGTGGCCGGCACGGCCGCGGTGGCCAGGACGGCCGCCGCGGCGGCGGCGACACCGAGGTAACGGCGCACGGGCAGGCTCATGATGATCTCCCTTTTCTCGTGGGGAACCGGATCTCCACCGTCACCCGGTCCGCGGGGGCCTCGTGAGGGCTTTCTCGGCCACATTCGTATGCCGATCGACCGTGCAGGGAGAATGGGTGGTTCCAGATGTTCCGGGCGGGAATTGAAGACCGCCCGGAACAATTCCCCGAGAGCAGCGGGCGAATGACTTCGGGTGGATGCGAGGGGAGGTTTCCGTGAAAGTGTGGGGAGGGTGGGTGCGGCCCGCGCGGGCGCCGCTCCATCACGCTCGGTCACATTTCGGGGAGCCGGTGGATGTTCGGAAGGCGCGACGCCCCGTACCGCAATGCGGGCGCGTGTGCCGGGCGGGGCACGTCGTGGCCGAGTGTGCCCGTCCGCTTGTGTCCCGCCCGGGCCCGGCGCCCGCGTGCTGCCCGTACGGAACCGCGTCCACCGGAACGCGGCCGGTTCGTCCCCGTGCGCGGTGTGCGCCGCCCCGGCTCGCGGGTGGCGGCGCCGGGAACGACGCCGCTTCGCAGCCGGCGTGCCGGCGGGCCGGTCGGACCGAACCGTCCTGACCGGCGGGAACGGAAAGATGGCCGGTACGCCGGATTCGCCGACTTCGGGCCCCTTGTGGCCGATGTTCGACGGGCGGGGGCCACAAGGGCGGGCGAACACCCCCGATGCGGAGGCTCCGCTGCCCCGACGGGGCGGAAGGGCCGGTGGCCCGCGCACAGGAAGTCGGCGGGGGCCGCGTGCGGGGGGGGGGGGGCGGGCGCCGGACGGGGGGGGGGGGGTGGGACCGGGGCAGGGGGCGGAGGGGGGCG
>NZ_JBHJRC010000281.1:1286-11029 GCF_042261735.1 Kitasatospora sp. NPDC056327
CGGTGGCCCGCGCACAGGAAGTCGGCGGGTCCGACTTCCTGTGCGCGTGGCGCGTCCGGCGTCCGGTGGCTGGTGGCTGGTCCGGGTCCTGGGTCCTGAGGCGGTCCAGCTCGGTCGGCGGGCGTAGGTCCCGCGCCCCAGGTGCGGGAAGGCCCGCCCGGCTAGGGTCGGTTCCCGTGAAGAGCACGGAAACGGCCCGCCGTTCGACGGCGGAGCGCAAGCGCGACACCCTGCGGCGGCTCGACGGCGAGCGGGATGTGTGGGTGTCGACGTCCCACCCCGAACACGGGCCGCACCAGGTGCCGCTCTGGTTCCTCTGGGACGGGCGCGCCGTCTGGATGTGCACCGGCGCGGCGTCCGCCACCGTGCGCAACCTCCGCGCGGAACCCCGGGTGCACCTGGCACTCCCGGACAGCTTCGACGTGGTGCTCGTCCAGGGCGAGGCGGAGTGCTTCCCGGACCAGGAGGTCGCCGCGGGCCCGGCGGAGGCGTACACGCGCAAGTTCGGCTGGGACCCGCGCGGCGAGGAGGGCGCGTTCGTCTACATCCGCGTGCTCCCCACGACCGTTCGCGCCTGGCACGGGGAGCCGGAGCTGCGGGGGCGGGTCGTCATGCGCGACGGCACCTGGCTGGCCTGACCGGTGCCGGTCGCCCGCCCCGGCCTCGCGGGGGTCGGCCCCGGGGGGCGAAGTGCTGCCGGGGTGTCGACGGCCGGGGTGTCGACCCGGACGGCCCGCCGGCTCCTGCGGCCCGGGTGCCGCCGTCCGGCCGTCTGTTAGCGTGACCGAATGGATGATCTTGGAACGGTGGCCTGGCCGCCCGCACCGATCAGCACCGAGCGCCTCGTGCTCCGCGCGCCCGAGGCACGGGACCGCGCGACCTTCCTCGCGCTGCTCAGCTCCCCGGAGGTGCACACCTACCTCGGTGGCCCCCGGGCCCTCGACGCGCTGGAGCGCGAGCTGCCGGAGGTGCCGGACAGCGGGCCCGGGAGCTTCGTCGTGGAGCTCGACGGGGAGATGATCGGCCAGGTCCTGCTGCGGCGGGCGACCGGCCACCGCCGTCCGGCCGCCGCGGGCAAGGCGGACCTCGGCTACCTCTTCCTGCCCGGGGCCTGGGGATCCGGATACGCCGCCGAGGCGTGCGAGGCGGCGCTCGACTGGCTGGGCGGCGTGCTTCCCGGCGAGCCGGTGGTGCTCACCACCCAGTCCGCCAACGCCGCCTCGATGCGGCTCGCGGCCAAGCTGGGCTTCGCCGAGGTGGAGCGGTTCGAGGCCTGGGATGCCGAGCAGTGGCTCGGCATGCGGCCCCCGGCCGCGGTGGCCGGCTGAGCCGAACCGGGCCGAGCGGTGCCGCTCAGCCCCGCGCGGTACCCAGGACGTCGAACCCGGAGCGGAGTTCGGCCCCGGCCCCGGCCCCGGTGGCGAGCAGGTCGCGGACCGCGGCCTCGGCCGTCTCCCGCGGGACGTCGTCCAGGACGACGGCCGGCACGTCGTCTACGAGCAGCCTGCCCTGCCACAGGCTCGGTCCGGTCCGCCGCCGGAGCAGCTTCACCACCTCGACGGGGCGCGGCCCCGGGTCGGTGAGCACCACCGAAACCGGCTCGTCGTCGCAGACCAGGGTGACGTACTCGACTGCCATCGGTCCTCCTCCGGGCGCGGTCCGAACGCAGCACCGGTGCGCGGTGGGGACGCCGGATCGTCTCCGTGCGGACCAGGCCGCAGGTGTTGCTCGGTGGCCCGGCCTGTCCGCGGGCGGGTTCGGGGCCGCCGAAATGCACCGGCGGGCCACCGGGCGCCGGTGCTACGTTCGACGCGCCGGCGGGCGAGTGCGCCGGGCGGCGTTCGCGGACGAGGGGGCCGGGGTGGCTTTGCCGGATGTGCTGATCACGACGGTCACCGGGGCGGCCTCGGCGACCGTGGGAGTGCTGGTGGGCGGGATCGTCACCAGGCGGGGGCAGGGACAACAGTGGTCCCGGGAGCAGCAGTTGCTCGCCTATCAGGAACTCCTCGGGCACTACGCCAGGTTCACGATGATCATCAAGCGCGCGCACGCCGACCGCGTCCGGTGGGACTACGAGTGGGCCGAGTGGAGCGCCGTGCTGACCCGGGTCGGCCTGATCGCTCCCGTGGCGGTGGCGGAGGAGGTCGACCGCTTCGGGTGCGCGGTCGACCGCTTCCTGGAGCGCGTCGCGCGCGACGTCGACACGGTCCGCTCCCCGCTGGGGGAGGAGGAGTTCCGGGAGGCGAACGCGGAGGTGGCCCAGGCGCAGATCCGCTTGGTCAACGCGATGCGACGGTCCCTCGGAGGGCGCCAGAAGGCGCTCACCTTCTGGATCGGCGGGTCGCACGCCCGCACCGGGGTGCGGGGCTCCCCGTAACGGCCGCGGGGGCGGGGACGTGCCCCACGCGCCCGGCGCCGGGCCCCGCGCCGGGCACAGTGGCCCCGGTGCTGGCGGTGGTGGGTGCCCTTCGCCGGTGACCGGGCCGCGGCCACTGCGCTGTCCGCCCACACCCGTGCGCGGCCGGCGTGGTGGGCCGCGGCCCGGCGGAGAGCGGCGGGCCGAAGGTGCGGTGCGCATCGTCCGAGTGACGCGCGGCGGATGCGGGACGGCGAGGCCGGCGGTGCGCGGGAGCGGTGCCGGGCCGTCCGGGTCGTGGCCCGGGCAGCAGTGCCGCCGGTCGCCGGCAGGCCCCGCCACCGCCGCCCGGCCGCCCCGCCCCGCCGTTCAGGCGCCGCCGCCCCCGTCCCCACCCGCCGCCTGGAGGGCGGCGAGGTCGAGGACGCGGTCGGCCGCCGCCTCCGCCACCGGGTCGTGGGTGGCGACCACGGTGACGCAGCCGTGGCGGTGGGTGGTGTCGGCGAGGAGCGCGGCGAGGTCGGCGGCCCGCGTGCGGTCGACGGCGGCGGTGGGTTCGTCGACGAGCAGCAGCGCGGGCTCCAGCAGCAGCGCCCGGGCGATCGCGATGCGCTGGCGCTCGCCGCCGGAGAGGGTGTCCGCGCGGTGGTCCAGCCGGTGTTCGAGGCCGACGTCGGTGAGCAGCTGCCGGGCGCGCGCCCGGACGGAGCGGGCGGGCCGGCCGACCACCGAGGCGGCGGCGAGGAGCTGTTCCCGGGCGGTGAGGCCGCTGAGCAGGTTCCCGCTCTGGAAGACGTAGCCGACGTGCTCGCGGCGCACCCGGGCACGGGCGGAGGGACCGAGCGCGGCGAGGTCGGTGCCGTCGAGCAGGACCTGGCCGGAGTCGGGCCGCAGGAGCGCGCCCGCGACGGCGAGCAGGGTGGACTTGCCGGAGCCCGACGGCCCGGTCAGGGCGGTGAGCCGCCCGGCCGGGAACTCGGCGTCGAGTCCGCGCAGCGGGGTGGTCCGGGAGTCGCCGCGGCCGACGGTGACGGTGATGTCGTGGAGGTGCAGGCTCATCGTCCGGCTCCGAGCATGGTCATGGGGTCGACGGTGGCGACGCGGCGCAGGGTGACGGCGGCGCCCAGGAGGGCGGTGAGGACGACGGTCGCCATGGTGAGGGCCAGCGTGGTGCCGGGCAGGCTGAACGGCACCTTGGCGCCGACCAGCAGGCCGACCGCTCCGGCGAGCGCGGCTCCGGCGAGGGCCCCGGCGGTGACGACGACGGCGGCCTGGCCGAGGGTGTGGGCGAGCAGCCTGCGCCGGGAGGCGCCCAGGGCGCGCAGCAGGGCGAGTTCGGGTTGCCGCTGGACGGTCCAGACGGCGAAGAAGGCGCCGACGACGAGCGGGGCGATCACGTAGAGGAAGGACTGGATGGAGGTCATGGTGACGCGCTCGCCGGTGTAGCCGGGGGCGGCGGGGTAGGCCTCCTCGACGGTCAGGGTGCGGGTGTGCAGCGCCCGGTCGGCGGCGGCGAGGTCGGTGCCGGGGTCGGCCCGGAGGGCGACGGCCGTGTACTGGGCGGGGAGCCGGGCGGCGGCGGTGCCTCCGGGGGCGGTGAAGCGGATCCGCTGCCAGGTGGCGATGGGCAGGTAGGCGGCGGCGACGTGCCCGTAGGAGGAGCGGCCGGTGGTGCCGGTGACCGTGAGGGTGATGCCGAGCCGGTCGACGGTGAGGGTGTCGCCGGGGCGGACGCCCTCGTCGGCGAGCTGCTGGGAGACGACGACGGTGTCGGGCCGGTCGAGGCTGCCGGGCGCGGGGTCGAGGAAGGAGCCGGGCTCGACGCCGAACGCGGCGAAGTCCACCTCGGTGCCCCGGTCGGTGGTGCCGCGGCTGATGGAGGTGCCGAGCGGGGTGGCCCGGACGCCGGGCTGTCCGCGCCAGCCGTCGAGGGCGGTGTCGTCGACGAGGCTGCGGGCGAACTGGTCGCTGCCGACACCGGAGGCGAAGGCGAGGTGGGTGGCGGGCAGCCGGCGCAGGGCGGAGACGGTGTCGTCGCCGAGGCCGGTGGTGAAGCCGGAGACCACGCCGACGAGGGCGGCGACCAGGACGACGACGCTGCCCATGAGGAGGAAGCGGCCGCGGGCCGCTTTCAGTTCGAGCAGGGCGAGGAGCACGGGGGTGCCCTTTCGGAATCTTGGGGACTATATGTCCCCAAGATAGAAGATGGCGACACCGAGTCCCCAAGTGGGGTCGAACGGTCTCCATCGGGGCAGGTCAGGGCCGATCGGGCCGATCGGAGGCGGGGTTCCCTACACTGGCGTCCGTGCCCCGGATCAGTGCCGCCACCGTCGCCGACCACCGCGCGCAGCAACGCGCCGCGCTGGTCGTCGCCGCGCGCGAGCTGCTGGAGGAGGGCGACGCCGCCGCGGTGACCTTCGGAGCCGTGGCCGCGCGGCTGGGCCTGGCCCGCAACAGCGTCTACAAGTACTTCGCCGACCGCGCCGAGCTGCTGGAGGAGGTGGTCCGCGAGGTCACCCCGCGCTGGACCGCCCGCATCCACGCCGAGATGGCCGCCGCCCCGCCCGCCCCCGCCGAGCAGGTCGCGGCGTACGTGCGGGCGCAGCTGGCGCTGGTCCGCGACGGCGAGCACCGGATCGCCCGCGCCCTGGCCGGCGACCGCGACGCGGCGGTGCTGCGGCGCGGTGCGGCCGAGGCGCACGCCGAGATCATGCGGCCGCTGACCGAGGCGCTCGCCGCCCTCGGCGACCGGGACCCGCTCCGCACCGCCCGGCTGCTCCAGGGGCTGGTGAACGCGGCGACCGGGCTGATCGAGTCCGGGGACTCCTACGAGGCCGTGGCCGAACGCACCGTCGCCCTGACGGCGGGCGCCGTCGCGACCCTCGGCGCCGCCTGAGACCCCCGGCGGCCGAACGCCCGGAGGCGCCCCGGGGACGCGGTGATCACGGCCCCGGGTTGGCGGTGCCCCGGGCAGACTTCGGGCGGCCGGTCCGGGCACCGGAGCGGAGCGGCCGGGCAGCATCGCCGGGCCTTCGCTGACATACCGTCAACTCCCTTGTCAGGCTTGCCGCGAGGGCCCGGCGACCGCACTCGCCGGGGGCCGGTCGCCGGCGCGCGGTCGGCGGCCGGACCCTCACTCCCGGTCGCCCGGTGGGGGCGGCACGTGATCCGGAGGTCAGTGATGGGCATGGGAACCAGGAAGCTCGGAAGGGCCGCGGCTGCGGCGGCCGTGGTCGCCGCCACCGTGGCGGGCGGCGTGGTCGGCGCGGCGGGGAGCGCCGACGCGTCGGGGATCGCGAGGATCATCGAGCGTCCCGAGTGCAAGAAGTCGAAGATCACCGTGGAGACGTGGGCCGTTTCCCAGTGGGACGCGAAGTACCTCTGCGGTGGCGGGTTCGGGGAGAAGGCCCCGGTCTTCAGGCTCAACGACGGCACGGAGCAGACGTTCTTCGTCGGAGCGGACCGGGCGGTGTGGACCTTCTGGTTCCCGCCGCGCGGCAGCGCGGGGCTGGCCTCGCTCGGCGGCGCGGTCACGTCCGACCCCCGGATCGTCGCCTACGAGGGTGACTTCATCCAGTTGGACGTGAAGGGCACGGACGGCAAGCTCTGGTACAACAACCGCAACACCAACGGCGTCTGGACCGGCTGGTTCCGCTAGGGGCGGGCGAAGGGTGGAGGCCGTCCGGTCCGGCTGCCGGGGCGGACGGCCGCGGCCGCTGTTGCGGGTGGTCCGGGAAGACTCCGGCCCGCCGCTCAATGGCGACGGGCCGTCAGAAACAGTGCGAGGCTCGGACTGAGGGCTGGGGCCTGCGTACTCCGGGAGCCGAGCACAACAGGTCGACCACCGGCCGCCGGGGCTCCGGGTGCGGCGGCCCGCCCGGCCCCGTCGGTCGCGAGCCGTGCCCGGTTCGCTGCGTATAGTGACGCTGCCTCCGGGCTCGGGGCTCGATCGGTGACGCATCCTCGGAGATCACATGGCTCGCCTGCGCACACAGTTGGCCCTGGTCGGCTCGGCCGCCGCGCTCACCGCAGGGGCGGCCGTTCCGGTACAGCCCGCGCGCTCCGCCGAGGCGGCGGAGCGCCGGTGGGTCGCGATGGGCGACTCCTACGCCGCCGGGGTCATCCCGGCGGCGGGGAGCGTCTTCGAGGTCCCGCGCGACGGCTGCGAGCGCACCGACCAGTCCTACCCGCAGGTCGTCGCGCGCCACGTCGGCGGGCTCGTCCGGCTGACCGACGTCAGCTGCGGCGCCGCCACCATCGCGAACGTCACCGACGAGGCGCAGGCCCCGATCGGCCACCAGCTGCCGCCCTACTCCGAGGACCCGGGCTACCCCTTCCCCCCGGTGCCGCCCCAGTCCGCGGCGGCGGGCCCCGGCACCGACGTCATCACCGTCGGCGTGGGCGGCAACACCCTTGGCCTCGCCGGCATCATCACCCGGTGCGCGGCGCTCGGCCACACGAGCGGCGGCGAGGGCACCCCGTGCGAGGACGCCCTGTCCGACGGCGTCGCGGCCCGGCTGGAGAAGGTGCGCAGGGAGTACGGCCGGATGCTCGCCGTGCTGCACGAGCGCTCCCCGCGCGCGGCGATCCTGGCCGTCGGCAGCCCCACGATCATCCCCGGGGACACCGCCAAGTGCCGCTACGGGGACCTCACGCAGTTCGGCGCGATCGCTCCGGGGGATCTGGACTGGCTGCGCCGGGACGTCCTGGAGCCGCTCAACGAGGTCATCGAGGCGTCGGCCGGCGCGCAGGAGGCGGCGCGCTTCGTGAACCTCTACGACTCCTCGAAGGACCACAGCGTCTGCGACACCGTCAAGTGGGTGGAGGGCTTCGTCTCCGAACCCGGCCGGCTCGCCTTCGTCCACCCCAACGCCCGGGGTCACCGCGCCGCCGCCGCCCTCGTGGAGGCGGCGATGCTGAACGCCCTGGGCTGAGCCGCCTCGCTCCCGGGCCCCGACGTGGCCTTGCGGATCGTTGAATCGAGCGCCGCGAGCTCTCTGTTCCGCTCCCCGTCGATCCGCCCGCGGAGCCGCTGTCTGCCCGGCTCATCGTCCTGCCGGCTCATGTGCGGCCTCCTGGGCGGAGTGGCTGGGCGGCTTCGTGCTGTGGGGTGCGGAGCGGGAAGTCGGACGGGCCGACTTCCTGTGCAGGAGGGCCTGCTCATGGCCGGGGCGAGCGGGAGGAAGGGGAGGGCGGTGCGGGCCGCCGCCCCGGCGGTGCGGTCAGGCGGTGACGTCGGCGGGGAACTCCAGCCGGTGGAGGTCGAGTTCGGCCCAGACCGTCTTGGCGCTGGGCGCCCGGGGGAGGGTGCCCCAGCGGTCGGCGAGGGCGTCGACGAGCGTGAGGCCGCGCCCCGACTGCGCGTCCGCCGGACAGGCGGCCCTCGGGAGGACTGGCGGGCGGTCCCCCCGGCAGTCGGAGACCTCGATCCGGAGCACGGTGGTGCACGCCCGGCGCGCGGTGGTGAGCGAGAGGTGCAGTTCGAATCCGCGCCCCGGGGTGCGCCCGTGCGTGGAGGCGTTGGCCGACAGTTCCGCGACGATCAGCAGCGCGGAGTGAAAAGCGTCCGGGTAAAGGGAGTTGAGTGCCCAGGAGGTCAGCTGGAGACGGGCGATCCGGCGGCCGGTCGCGGCCCCTTTGGGGGTGCAACCGAGGAGCGCGGTGTGGGCGCGCGGATCCGGGTGGTCGAGGGGGATTTCGGACTTCATGGGGAAAAGCCTGCCCCCCCGGGCTTACGCTGACGGTGCATCACCCGGGCACGGTGAGTGCCTGTGTGTGTGCGGAAAGTGTCCTGTGACTCCGGTCGAGCGTGACCGGAAAGGGGAGGTCGAAATGCGTGAAATCCAGGGTGGCGACAGCGGGGACGTCCGTCCGCAGCTTGAGGAGGACCTCTCGGAGGTCTCGGACTTCTTCCGGGCCATCGGCAAGCAGATCAAGCTGCTGCGCGAGCGGGCCGGCCTGACGCAGAAGGAGTTCGCGAAGGAGGTCGGCTACACCGAGAGCCTGATCGGGGCGGTCGAGCAGGGCAAGCGCACGCCGCAGCCGGAGCTGCTGGAGGCGTCCGAGCGGGTGCTGGACGCGGGCGGGCTGCTGATCGTCACGGCCGAGGACATCGCGAACGCGAAGGCGAAGTCGCGGGTGCGGCACCCGGAGTGGTTCCGGGGGTACGCGAGCCTGGAGGTCGTCGCGGAGGAGCTCAACAACTGGAGCATGTGGGACTTCCCGGGTTTGCTTCAGACCGAGGCTCACGCGCGCGCTGTCTACGAGATGCGACAGCCGCTGCTCAATGAAGAGGTCATCGAGATGCGGGTGGCGGCTCGGCTGGCTCGGCAGGAGGTCCTCGCGAAGTGGCCGCGCGCGATGTTCAGCTGGGTGATCGATGAGAGCGTGCTCCGCCGGCCGATGGGGGGTTGGGACATCCACGCCGCGCAGTTGCAGCATCTGTTGGAGGTCGGGAGTACCCGGGGGATGGTGATCCAAGTGATGCCGCTGGACCGTACGGAGCACGCTGGTATGGGTGGTCCGTTCATCCTGATCACCCCGAAGGGCCGCCCGCAGATGGGCTACATCGAGGTCCAGACGAGCAGTAGGCTGATTACGGATCAGAGTGAGGTCCGGATCCTGAACGCGCGCTACAGCACGCTCAGGTCGCAGGCGCACACTCCGCAGGAGTCCATGTCGATGATCGAGAAGATTCTGGGAGAGCGATGAGCAGCGAACTGGTGTGGTTCAAGAGCAGTCACAGCGGCAACGAGGGTGGCGAGTGTGTCGAGGTCGCCGAGGCGATGTCGGCCGTGCTGGTGCGTGACTCCAAGGACAAGTCCGGTCCCCATCTCACCTTCTCGCCGGCGGCCTGGGAGGCCTTCGTCGAGTTCGCGCAGTCGGTCTGACGAGCAGTCTGCCCGCTCGGCGCCCCGCGGCCGTCCACCACCAGGTGGACGGCCGTGTTCTGTGGGGGTGCGGTGCCCTCGCTGTGGGGTGCTGTGCCATGGCCTCCGGGCGCCGGAGTTCGTATCCTGGTCGCGCGCCACGGCACCCTCATTTCAGGAGGAGCGATGAGCAGCGAACTGGTGTGGTTCAAGAGCAGCTACAGCGGATCCGATGGCGGCGAGTGCGTCGAGGTCGCCTGGCGGAAGAGCAGCCACAGCGGCCCGGACGGCGGCGAATGCGTCGAGGTCGGCTGGCGCAAGAGCAGCCACAGCGGGCCGGACGGCGGCAATTGCGTCGAGGTCGCCGAAATCATGTCCGCCGTTCTCGTCCGCGATTCCAAGGACAAGTCCGGCCCCCATCTCACCTTCTCGCCGGCGGCCTGGGAGGCCTTTCTCGAATTCGCCCGGTCGGCCTGAGTTCCCGCTTTTCCCGACCCGGTGGGCGCGGAGAGGAAATC
>NZ_JBHJRC010000282.1:0-10909 GCF_042261735.1 Kitasatospora sp. NPDC056327
GCTCCGCACCGCGCGGGTGCGGAGCCCGGCGGCGAAGGGGCGGACGCCCTGCGTGGCCGCGCGGTCACGGGCCGGATCGCGGCCCGGCAATGGCTGGGCATCGGCGGCCCGGTGGCCTTTACTGGAGGAAAGGGTTCATCGGCTGGAGGTTGTGCCATGCGCCCGATGCCGGAGCATCAGGATTTACCGCGACTGATCATCGACAGCCCGGAGCCACTGCGCGGCCGCGTCTACGAACTGGCCGGACAGCCGCTCCTGGTCGGCCGGGACGACGAATGCCAGATCCGGGTCGGTGACCCCGGGATCAGCCGGCGCCACGCGGTGGTGCGGCGGTCGGACGGGCACACCACCGTCGAGGACCTGGCGTCGACCAACGGAACCAGGCTGAACGGTCACCGGGTCTTCGGGCAGCAGGTGCTGCACACCGGGGACGTGATCGACGTCGGGCCGGTCGAGCTGCACTACGAGGAGCCGCACCGGGCCGCGACCACCGTCCTGGCGGACCCGGGAACCGCGGATTCCGAGGCCCGCACCGAGACGGTCGGGCCCGCGGAGGACGCCCGACCCGGCGGCGCCGCGCAGGCCGCACCCGGTCCCGCACCGGACGCCGCGCCGGGCGGGCCGCCCCGGGACGGCGGGAGGAGCCGGGTCACCGGGATGGCCGCGGCGGCGGAGGCCTGGTCCGGGGTCTCCCGGACCGCGGAGCCGCCCCCGTTCCCCCCGAGGCCTCCCGGGCCTCCCGCACCAGCACCACCGCCGCCACCACCGCGCCCGGACCGGGCGGACCGGCCGGCGAGCGCCGGGCGGTCGGAGCCGTCCGCACGGTCGGCGCGTCGGTTCGACGTCGGCTACCAGGCGGCGGCCGGGAACCTCAGCAATGTCGCCGGGGACCAGTACTACAACCAGTACACCTACGTCACGAACGACCAGCGGCGGGAGGTCTTCTTCCGAAGGATCACCGCCTGGCAGACCCGCGCCCGGCACCTGGTGGCGACCGGGTTCGTGCTGCTCCTGCTCGGCAGCGGGCTGAGCGGCTGGGCGCTGAACCGGCTCTCGGGCGACGTCGACCAGCCCGGTCTGTCCGACCTGACCGGCGTGAAGTTCGGCGGCGTGCCGATCGGCGGGATCGGCTTCACGATGGCGACGGCCGGACTGGTGCTGTTCTTCGCCGGCGTCACCGTGTACGTGGTGAGCGCCGTCCGGGTGCGGCGCTTCGAACGGAGCGGGGGCCGGACGCCCCCGTCGCAGCACCGGGCGCAGTCGCGCGCGTAGGCGCGGGCGCGCCGGTGCGAGGGAGGAAGGGGGAGGAGGAGGCGAACCACCGTGGTCTTCAACATCGGCAATCAGCAGGCCGGAGTCGTCAACAACGTCGGGCACGACCAGCACGTCCACGACGGACAGTCCGGGCAGGTCGTCGCCGGCCAGGTGGAGCTGCACGGGTTGGTCGAAGACCTGCGGCAGGCGGTGGACGGTGCCCGGCTGCCGTCCGCCGTCCGGCCGGAGGTCCGGACCGAGCTGACCGCGATCGAGCAGGAGGCCGCCCGACCGGAGCCCGACAAGGAGGCGATGGCGGACCGGCTCTCCCGGATCACCCGGCTCCTCGGCTCCGCCGGCGCCGCGATCACGGCCGGGACCGGCCTGTTCGGGGCAGTCTCCGCGCTGGCCGGCTGGCTCGGCACCGCCGGGCGGCCGGTCCTGCACGCGATCGGGCTCTGAGCGGGCGGCGCTCGCGGGAGCACCACCGCGAGCCGCGCCGGACCCTGCGGGCACCGCCGCAGCAGGGCCCGGCGCACCAGGGGCCGGCGCACCAGGGGCCGGCGCACCAGGGGCCCGAACGTACAGTGGGCCGATGGTGATCAGTGGGCCGGGGACGGCGGAAGCGGTGGGTGTCGACGGGGTGCGGAACTTCCGGGACGCCGGTGGGGTCGGGGCGCTGCCGGGCGGTGTCCTCTACCGGTCCGGGGCGCTGCACGCGATGTCGGCGGAGGGCGCGCACGGGCTGGAGCGCCTGGGAGTGCGCACGGTCGTCGACCTGCGCAGCCGGCCCGAGGTCGCCGACCGGCCGGACGTCCCGCACCGGACGGGTGTCGAGCACCTGCACGTTCCGGTGTTCACCGAGCGGCGCTGGCCGCAGGAGCAAGCGGAGCTCTACCCGGCGATGGCCGAGCACGCGGGCCGGGCCGTGCTGACGGTGCTGCGGCGGCTGCCCGCCGGCGGGGACCGGGGGGCGGTGCTGGTCCACTGCGCGTCCGGGAAGGACCGGACCGGTGTCGTGGTCGCCCTGGTGCAGACCCTGGCCGGGGCCTCCGAGGCTGAGGTGACGGCGGACTTCGTACGTTCCAACGCCGAGCTGGGCCTGTCCGCCGCCCGGTCGCCGGAGCCACGGGGGCACCACGCCCTGCCGGTCGCGGCCGGGCACCTGCACCGTGCGTTCCTGTGGATCCGCAGCCACCACGGGTCGGTGCCCTCCTGGCTCCGGACGCACGGTGCCACGGACCAGGACCTCGCCGCAGCGGCCCCTCGCTGAGGCCCGCTCCCGGACGGCCCCGCCGGCCGGCCCCGTCAGACGGTGCGGGCGGCGGAGCGGAGGCGTTCGGCGGTGGCGGCCCGGGCGGCCGGGGTGGTGGTGAAGAGCACGCGCAGGGGCGGGTCGTCGGCCGGGGTCGCGGCGGCGGAGGTGTCCAGGACCGCGAGGAGGGTGGCCAGTTGGTGCGGCGGCTCGTCCGCGAGCAGGGCGTCGGCGTCCGTGACGAGGACGAGCAGGGGTACCGCGGGTCCGGTGCCGGGCGGGTGGAGGACGTCGTTGAGGCACTCCTCGAAGGCGTCCCAGTTGCGGCCGAAGTAACCGGGGAACGAGAGGGCGTGGGCCCACTCCGTGAAGAGGGCCGGTGCGGTGCGGCAGTTCACGCCCCGGACGAGCCCGATCCGGTGGCCGCCGGTGACGAGGCCCGCCCAGGGCCGGCCCGGCAGGAGGTCCCACCGGGCCGGGCCGAGCGGTGCTCCGGGCGCGTCGGCCACCTCAGCAACCGTCCGAGATCTCGCGGAAGTTGTCGTAGTGGTCCGAGGTGTACCAGACCTGGGCGGTGCCCTCGTCGCGGACCAGTCGCTCGGCGTCCCGGTGGGTGGTGGGCGTCGGACGCGGGTTGACGTCGTACTCGCGGTAGGAGCCTTCGAGGGGGAGGTCACCGCTCCGGTTTCGGTACGGGTTGCTGCCGCGGATGTACTCCGGGCCGGGGAGTTCGAAGTCCGTCGGACGGCGGTTGGCGGGCCAGCCGAGGCCGAGCCAGATGTGGCAGGCCCGTGCGACCTGCGGCGGGAAGTCCTCGACGGGCAGCGGGGGCTGGACGACCGCGCGGGTGGCGACCGCGGCGGGGGCGGCCTGGGCGGGGACGGTGGAGAAGACCGGGCAGGCGAGGGCGAGGACCAGGGCGGCCTGCGCCAGACGGCGGAGGGTCATGGGTACCCGTTTTCCGTGCGGGGGCGGGGAGGGGGCGTACGCAGGGAAGGGGTACCGCGCGGTGGTTGGGCGCGCGCGCGGGCGCGCCGGGGAGAGCGTCACGCCCACCCGTCCGGGTGATGGCCCGCGGCCGGGAGGACAGCCGTCGGGGTGGGTCGGGCGCCCTGACCGCCGGCACCGGGGGCCGGGCCCGCCGGCGCGTTCACGCGGCGCGGTCCAGCTCGAACCAGGTGACCTTGCCGGTCCTGGTGGGGTCGCTGCCGAAGCGGTGGGTGAGGGCCCGGACGAGCTGGAGGCCGCGGCCGGAGAGGGCGTAGGGGTCGCTGGGCCGGCGGGGTTCGGGCAGGTCGGGGCAGTTGTCGCAGACGGCGACGCGCAGGAGGGTCGGCCGGAGGCTGACGAGGACGGCGGGCGCGGGGCAGCGGCCGTGCAGCCAGGCGTTGACGAAGATCTCCTGGAAGGCGAGTTCGGCGTCGTCGATGGCCTCGGCGCGCCAGCCGGCGGAACGCAGGAGCGAGCGCAGCTCGGTCCGGACGGTGGAGCAGTCGGGCGGGTTGAAGGCGCGCAACGGTGGACCTCCGGGGGTGGTGACGAGTGACCGCGAGGCAGCGGGTGGAAATCGGGCGCCCAGTACCGGGATTATGGGCATTTCTGACGGTCCGTCGGATCGGCGTGGAATGACCTTAGCGCACGGTCACTAAAAATTTAGTTATAGCGCCGAAGGTTCCCCCTGAAGTGGGACGGGGAGCGGGGGCTCCGGCGCCGGTTGGACCCCCAAGCGGCCCACGCGGCACACTGGCCCCACTCGACGCCGAAAGGACGCCATGCCCGGTCGCAGCAACCCGACCCTCCGTCAGCGACGGCTCGGTGCGGAGTTACGCAAGATGCGGGAGCAGGCGGGGCTCGGCGGCACGGAACTGGGCCGGCTCCTCGGCGCGAGCCCGTCCGTGGTGACGCAGACGGAGAGCGCGAAGATCGGCGTGAGCGCGGAGCGCGTGCGTTCGATCGCCGCGGTCTGCAAGTGCACCAATCAGCCGTTGATCGACGCCCTGGCCGAGATGGCCACGGAGCGCGGCAAGGGCTGGTGGGAGCAGTACCGCGGCGTGCTGTCGACCGACTTCCTGGAGGTCGCGGAGATGGAGAGCCACGCGCGTCAACTCTCCGCGTGGGCCACCACCTACGTCCCCGGACTCCTGCAGACCCGGGCCTACGCGACCGCCGTGTTCGCGCGGATCAACCCGCCGATCCCGCAGCACGATCTCGATGCCCGCACCGCGTTCCGCCTGGAGCGGCAGCGGGCGATCGGCCCCGGCGGCGCCCCCTGCACGGCCTTCATCCACGAAGCGGCGCTGAGAATGCAGTTCGGCGGCCCGAAAGTCCTCGCCGACCAGCTGCTGAGCCTGCTGGAGGCCTCGGAACAACCCTCGATAGCCGTTCGGGCCGTGCCCTTCGACATGCACACCTTCATCGGGTCCGGCGAGAACCTCATGTTCGCCACCGGCCCCGTACCGGAACTCGACACCCTGCAGATGGACATCTCGCGAGGTGTGCTGTTCTTCGACTCGCAGGCCGAACTGAACAGTCACCGGGAACTCTTCGCACGCATGGATGAGACGGCTCTTCCGATCGACAGATCGCGGAGCTTCATCCGATCGATCAAGAAGGAATTGGACGACAGGCATGACTGAGCTCGATTGGCAGAAGTCGAGTTATAGCGGGGCTTCGAGCGATTGCGTGGAGGTCCGCACCTTCGAGAGCCTCATCGAGCTTCGCGAGTCCGACGAGGGGGAGATCGTCATCCGCGCCACCGCACGCACGTTCTCCGGACTGCTCCGCCGCACCAGGAACGGCGAATTCGACCACCACGCCGACTTCGACGCCTGACCCGCGGCGCCTCGGCCGGCCCCTCGCCCGGACCGGGGAGGGGCCGCACCGGGGATCCGGGCCCGGTCTCCGGGTCCGCGCCCGGGCCCGGGCGCGCCGCAGGGGCACCACGGCGCGCTCCCACGGCCGACGGCCGGCGCTCCCGGGCGGGCGGGCACGGGCCCGCGTGGCAGGATCGGGCGGTCCGGCCGATCCGTCGAAAGGTCCCGCTCCCCATGGGCTCGCAGCACTACGCCGTCCTGAAGACCAACCACGGTGACATCACCGTCAAGCTCTTCCAGTTCCACACCCCGAAGACGGTGCGCAACTTCGTCGAACTCGCCGAGGGCACCCGCGAATGGACGGACCCGGCCACCGGCTCCACCACCACCGCGCCCCTCTACGACGGGACGACCTTCCACCGCGTCATCCCCGGCTTCATGATCCAGGGCGGCGACCCGCTCGGCGACGGCACCGGCGGCCCCGGCTACGACTTCGCCGACGAGTTCCACCCGGAGCTGTTCTTCACCAAGCCCTACCTCGTGGCGATGGCGAACGCCGGCCCGAACACCAACGGCTCCCAGTTCTTCATCACCACCCGCGCCACCCCGCACCTCAACCGCAAGCACACGATCTTCGGCGAGGTCACGGACCCGGCGAGCCAGAAGGTCGTGGACGCCGTCGCCGCCACCCCGACCGGTCCCGGCGACCGCCCGGTCGAGCCCGTCGTCATCGAATCGGTCACCGTCGAGCGCCGCTGAGCGGCCGCTCCCCGGAGTGGGGGGCCGGTCCGCCCGGCCCCCTACTCCGCGCCGCCGAACACCACCCGCAGCACCTCCCCGGCCAGCACCTCCACATCGGCCTCCCCCCTGCTCTCCGGCAGCGCACCGTTCAGCCACAGGCTCGCGAAGCCGTGCGCCAGCGACCACGCCGCGATCGTCGTCGTCCGCTCGTCCCGCTCCCCCGGCGACAGCTTCCGGCCGCTCGCCGCGAGCACCGCCCCCGCCCGGTCGCGCGCCGCGGTCAGCTCCGGATCGGCGACCCGGTACAGCTCCGGCCGGAACATCACCTCGAAGTACGCCCGGTGGTCCACCGCGAACCGCACGTACGCCACGCCCGAGCCGTAGGGTTCCCCCTCCGCCGCCTCCAGCGCCCGCGCGAACAGTCCGAACCCCTCGGCCGCCACCGCCGTCAGCACCCCCGTCTTGTCCCCGAAGTGGTGTGCCGGAGCCGCGTGCGAGACCCCCGCCCGGCGCGCCAGCTCCCGCAGGCTCCACCCCGACGGCCCCGACTCCCCGATCGCCGCGAGCGCCGCGTCCAGCACCGCCCGCCGCAGGTTCCCGTGGTGGTAACCCTCGGTCTTCTCCATGCCGGGCCTCTCCTCGGTCCTCCATCTGGGCATTGACAAGATTACCCCCGCGCAGGAATCTTGTCAGTGACAAGATTGGAGTGTCCGCATGGCACCGCTCATCGCTCTCCTCGGCGGCTTCGCCGTCCTCCGCCTGCTCGGCCTCCTCACCGTCGACGCCCTCGACGCCTGGCAGCCGGCCGTCCGCGGCGCCCTGGCGCTGATGTTCGTCACCACCGGCGTGCCGCACTTCCTGCCCGCCTTCCGGCGCGACTTCGTCGCGATGATCCCGCCCGCGCTCCCCCGCCCCGCCCTGCTCGTCACGCTCACCGGCGTCCTCGAACTCGCCGGTGCCGCCGGCCTCCTCGTCCGGCCGCTCGCACCCTGGGCGGCCGCCGGACTGGCCCTGCTGATGCTCGCGATGTTCCCCGCCAACGTGCACGCCGCGCGCAGCGGCGGCACCCTCGCCGGGAAGCCGGTCACCCCACTGCCCGCGCGCACGGCGCTCCAGGTGCTGTTCGTCGCGGCAGCGGTGGCGGCGGCGGTCTGAGCCCGGCCGCGCGGGAAGTCGGACCCGCCGGCTTCCCGCGCCACCACCGCGGGCCACCGGGCGCGGCCCGCACCGGCGAACGCCGCCGGCGCCTCCGCGAGCGCGGGCGGGGCGGGCGGGAGGGCGGACAGGGCGGGGGCGGTCGCGGACGGCGGCACGACGCCGGACACGCCGCCACGGGCCCCACGGCGGGCACGGCACGGACCGCCGACGGCCGGGCCGGACACGGCCCGAAAACGCGCGGACGCGGCCCGCCGGTGGGCGGGCCGCGTCCGAATGCGGAGGGAAGGGAGGAGCCCCTACTCCACGATGCCGGACTTGGCGATGGTGATCTTGGCCTTGGTCCTGCCGCTCTGCGAGCCCAGCGACTCGATCTTCTGCACCAGCTCCAGGTTCTCCACGACCTCGCCGAAGACGACGTGCTTGCCGTCCAGCCAGTCGGTGACGATGGTGGTGATGAAGAACTGCGAGCCGTTGGTGTTGCGGCCCGCGTTGGCCATCGAGAGCTGGCCCGGCTTGGTGTGCTTCAGCGTGAAGTTCTCGTCCGCGAACTTCTCGCCGTAGATGCTCTTGCCGCCGGTGCCGTCACCGCGGGTGAAGTCACCGCCCTGCAGCATGAAGCCCGGGATGACCCGGTGGAAGGACGAGCCCTCGTAGCCGAAGCCGTGCTGGCCGGTGGCGAGCTCGCGGAAGTTCTGCGCGGTCTTCGGGACGATGTCGTCGAAGAGCGTGAAGACGATGCGGCCGGCCGGCTCGTCGTTGATGGTGATGTCGAAGAAAACGTTGGAACCCATGCAGGGATCATGGCATGCCGGGCCTGCCGCCGCGCGGCGCCCCCCGCCCTTCGGTCACGCTCCGCCGACCGGTGATCGACGCAACCGGCCCCGCACGGCGCGATCGGCGGACCGGGCCGGCGGGCGGACGGGGAAACGGCGGGCAGGCCCGTCCCGGCGTCCGCCGCGGCGGGGCCCGGGGGCGTAGGAAAGACCGCGCTCGCGCTGTACGCGGCGCCGGAAGCGGCACCCCCGGTGGCGGTGGCTCGCCCCCGGCGGCGGACGCGTTCCCGGAGATCCCCCTCCCGTGCCACCGGATGCCCGGACCGCCCGCGCTCCCGGCCGAACGCCCCCGCCCCGGCGGCCGGGAGCGGGCCGGCTACCCCGTCCGGCGCGCCAGGAGGTAGGCCTGCGGGGTCCGCTCGTCCCCCTCGGGCTCGCGGACCAGGCGGGCGGTGACCGTCAGACCGGCCCCGGCGGCCAGGGCCTCGACGGCGTCGGGCCGCCGGCGCCGGAAGTCCAGGGCGACCGGATGACCGAAGGGGTCCTCGACGCGCAGCGAGCCCTCCCCCGCCTGGAAGGCCAGGGCGACCGGGGCGCCGGGAGCGAGGACGCGCCGGAACTCCCCGAACACCCGCGGGAGCAGCCCGGCCGGGATGTGGATGATGGAGTACCACGCCACGATCCCGGCCAGCTCCCCGTCCGCGTAGGGCGGTTCCAGCAGGGAGCCGACCTCGAAGGGGATCGCCGGATGGGCCGCCCGGGCCAGCTCCACCATCCTCGGCGAGAGGTCGAGGCCCGTGACGTCCAGGCCGAGGGCGGCCAGATGGCCGGTGATCCGGCCCGGGCCGCAGCCGAGTTCGGCGACGCGGCCGCCGCCGGCCGCCGTGACCAGCTCCGCGAAGGCGCCCAGCACCGCGCGGTCCCAGGTCGCGCCGGCCAGGGCGCCGCCGTAGCAGCGCTCGTAGTCGTCGGCGACGGCGTCGTAGAACGTCCGGGCGGCGGTGAGGAATTCGGGCTCGCTGCTGGTCACGCCGGCCGACCCTACCGGGGTTAGGATCGGCCGGTCCCGAGGGACGGAAGGGGAGACTGTGAAGAAACGGGTCGGGGTCTATCTGGCACACCCGAAGCCGGGGAGCTTCAACCACGCGCTGTTCGGCGCCGTACTGGAGGAGCTCCGCGAACGCGGCTGCGAGGTGGCCGCGCACGACCTCTGCGCGGAGGGGTTCCCCCCGCTGCTGACCGCCGCCGAGACGGAGACCGTGGCGGACGGCGGGGAGAGCCCGGACGCCCTGCTCGCCCTGCACCGGGCCGAGGTGGCGGCCCTGGACGCGCTCGTCCTGATCCACCCCAACTGGTGGGGCATGCCGCCCGCCGTGCTCACCGGATGGGTGCAGCGGGTGCTGGTCCCCGGGGTCGCCTACAAGCTGGGGACGGCGGACGGCGAGCCAGTCGGGCTGCTGCGGGCCGGGCGGGCGCTGGTGCTGAACACCTCCGACACCCCCGAGGCCCGTGAGCGCGAGGAGTTCGGGGATCCGCTGGAGCGGATCTGGGCGGCCTGCGTACTGCCGTACGTCGGCGTGACGGACGTGCGCCGGCGGGTGTTCCGCACCGTGACGGACTCCTCGGCCGCCGAGCGCGCGCTGTGGCTGCGCCGGGCGCGGGAGGACGCGGCGGCCCTGATCGGCTGAGCCGGACCGGAGGAACGGCGCGTACGCGCGTGGACAGGGGGGTCCGGAGTGATCGTCCGGACCGGAGCAACGGGCCGACGGGACGCCGTGCGTGCTACGGCTTGTCCGACGGTCCGCGTCGCATCGGCGCGCGGCGGGAACCGTCGGACAAGCCCCGGAACCGTCGGCGGCCGTGCACGCCCACCCGCGTCCACCGCCGCCCGCACCGTGCATCCACCGGCAACTCCTCCACCGAAGGAGAACCATGTCCGTCGCACGAACCGCACGAACCGCACGCACCCCCCGGACCGTCCGGGCCACCCTGCTCGCGGCCTTCGCCGCCCTGGCACTGCTGCTCTCCGGCGCCGCCACCACGACCGCCTCCGCCAGGACCGCCGCGGTCACCGGCCTGGACGGCGCCTGGGCGTGCGAGGTCCCGGCCGGCTACGTCTACGACCAGGTGTCCATGAACCGCAGCTGCAGCGGCGGCGGCAGCTGGAACTCCCCGCAGTTCCACCTGCGCACGCCCGTCGACGGACTGACCGCGTGCATCGGCGCGCCGGGCTTCGTCCACGACTCGATCAGCTGGGGCTACTCGTGCAGCCAGCAGCCCGGCGTGACCTCCAACGCGTACCACCTGCGGGTCCCGTACGACGGTCTGACCGCGTGCGTCGCCACCCCGGCGTTCACCTACGACCGCTCCGGCCACGACTTCTCCTGCAGCCTGGTGCAGGGCGTCCGGTCCAACAACTTCCACCTGCGCAAGCCGGTCAACGGCATGTGGGCGTGCAGCGTCCCGAGCGGCTGGACCTACAGCGCCACCGCCTCGGACCTGGACTGCGCCGTCCTCCCGAACGTGCCGACCACCAAGTTCCGCCTGGTCGGCTGAGCCGGTCCCGCGACCGGGGCCGCTCCGTCCTGCGGCGGCCCGCACCGCGGCGGCGCTGCCGCGCACGGCGAACGGCGGGCGACCCGGCGGCGGCCGGGTCGCCCGGCCGTCCCCGTCGGGACAGCTCCAGCTCGGCGGCGACCTGCTCGACGGCGAAGCGGCCGTAGCCCCGGCCCTGGGTGTCGGCGGCGATGTTGGGGCGCCGGAGCCCGGAGCGCGGCAGGTCCTCCGGGTCGCCGGGGTCGAAGGTGACGTCGCCGCGGCCGGGACTACGGCAGGTTGCGGGCCATCACGATCCGCTGGATCTGGTTGGTCCCCTCGTAGATCTGCGTGATCTTCGCGTCCCGCATCATCCGCTC
>NZ_JBHJRC010000283.1:0-2998 GCF_042261735.1 Kitasatospora sp. NPDC056327
GCGGCGGTTCGTCCGCCGCGCCCCTCCTCCGTGCGGGGGTCCGGCCGTCAGCCGGTGACCCACTCCTGCTGGGCGGCCAGGTCGGCCTTGACCTCGCCGAGCTGAACGGCGACGGCCTCGGGGGCGGTGCCGCCGCGGCCGTTGCGGGAGGCGATCGCGCCATGGACGCTGAGCACCGTGCGCACCTCGGGGGTGAGGTGCCGGGAGATGGCGGCGAACTGCTCGTCCGTCAGGTCGGCGAGTTCGATGCCGTGGGCCTCGCACTCCTTGACGCAGGCGCCGGCGACCTCGTGGGCGACGCGGAACGGCACGCCCTGCTTGACGAGCCATTCGGCGATGTCGGTGGCGAGGGAGAAGCCGGCCGGGGCGAGTTCCTCCAGGCGCTCGCGGTGGACGGTGAGGGTGGCCATCATGCCGGTGAAGGCGGGCAGCAGCACCTCAAGGGTGTCGCAGGAGTCGAAGACCGGCTCCTTGTCCTCCTGGAGGTCGCGGTTGTACGCGAGCGGGAGGGCCTTGAGGGTGGCGAGCAGGCCAGTGAGGTTGCCGATGAGCCGGCCGGACTTGCCGCGGGCGAGTTCGGCGATGTCGGGGTTCTTCTTCTGCGGCATGATCGAGGAGCCGGTGGAGAAGGCGTCGTGCAGCGTGATGAAGCCGAACTCCTTGGTGTTCCAGATGATCACCTCCTCCGCGATCCGGGAGAGGTTGATGCCGATCATCGCGGTGACGAAGGCGAACTCGGCGACGAAGTCCCGCGAGGCGGTGCCGTCGATGGAGTTGCCGACGGAGCCGCCCTCGAAGCCGAGGTCGGCGGCGACGGCCTGCGGGTCGAGGCCGAGCGAGGAGCCGGCCAGGGCCCCGGAGCCGTAGGGGGAGACGGCGGTGCGGGCGTCCCACTGGCGCAGCCGCTCGGCGTCGCGGCCGAGGGCCTGCACGTGCGCGAGGACGTGGTGGGCGAAGAGCACGGGCTGGGCGTGCTGGAGGTGGGTGCGGCCCGGCATCGCGGTGTCCGGGTGGGCCTCCGCGAGGCCGACCAGGGCGTGCTGGAGGTCGAGCAGCAGGGCGCCGATGGTCTTCGCGTGGTCCCGCAGGTACATCCGGAAGAGGGTGGCGATCTGGTCGTTGCGGGAGCGGCCGGCCCGCAGCTTGCCGCCGAGGTCGGGGCCCAGGCGCTCCAGCAGGCCTCGTTCGAGGGCGGTGTGGACGTCCTCGTCGGCGACGGTGCCGGTGAAGGTGCCGGCCTCGACGTCGGCGAGGAGCCGGTCGAGTCCGTCGTGCATGGCGGCGAGTTCGTCGCCGGTCAGCAGGCCGGCCCCGTGCAGGACGCGGGCGTGGGCCTTGGAGCCGGCGATGTCGTACGGGGCGAGGCGCCAGTCGAAGTGGACCGAGGCGGAGAGCCGGGCGAGCGCCTCGGACGGGCCGTCGGCGAAGCGGGCGCCCCAGAGGCGGACGTCGCCACCGGTGGCGGTCTGGTCGGCGGACATCGCTGGCTCCTTGCTGACGTACGGGAAGGGGGGATCGGGAGGGGGGTCCCGGCCGGCCCCGCGGGAACGGGGCGCGGCCGGGGCCGGGCGGGCTCAGCCCAGGTCGCGGCGGGCGGCGATCTTCGAGGAGAGGCCGAAGATCTCGATGAAGCCCTTGGACATCGACTGGTCGAAGGTGTCGCCGGTGTCGTAGGTGGCGAGGTTGAAGTCGTACAGCGACTGGTCGGACTTGCGGCCGTTGACGACGGCCCGGCCGCCGTGCAGGACCATCCGGATGTCGCCGGAGACGTGCTGGTTGGCCTCGTTCACGAAGCCGTCGAGGGCGCGCTTGAGCGGGGAGAACCAGAGGCCGTCGTAGACGAGCTCGGCCCAGCGCTGCTCGACCTGCCGCTTGTAGCGGGCGAGTTCGCGCTCGACGGTGACGTTCTCCAGCGCCTGGTGGGCGGTGATCAGCGCGATCGCGCCGGGGGCCTCGTAGATCTCCCGGGACTTGATGCCGACGAGCCGGTCCTCGACCATGTCGAGGCGGCCCACGCCCTGGGCGCCGGCCCGCTTGTTGAGCTCCTCGATGGCCTGCAGGACGGTGACCTTGCGGCCGTCGATCGCGACCGGGACGCCGGCGTCGAAGGTGATGACCACCTCGTCGGCGTCGCGCTGGACGGCCGGGTCCTGGGTGTACTCGTAGACGTCCTCGATCGGGGCGTTCCAGATGTCCTCCAGGAAGCCGGTCTCGACGGCCCGCCCGAAGACGTTCTGGTCGATCGAGTAGGGGGACTTCTTGGTGGTGGCGATCGGCAGGCCCTTGGCCTCGGCGAAGGCGATGGCCTTGTCGCGGGTCATCGCGTAGTCGCGGACCGGGGCGATGCACTTGAGGCCCGGGGCGAGGGAGTTGATACCGACCTCGAAGCGGACCTGGTCGTTGCCCTTGCCGGTGCAGCCGTGGGCGACGGTGGTGGCGCCGTGCTTCTGCGCGGCGGCGACCAGGTGCTTGACGATGACCGGCCGGGAGAGCGCGGACACCAGGGGGTACTCGCCCTGGTAGAGGGCGTTGGCCTTGAGGGCCGGCAGGCAGTACTCGTCGGCGAACTCGTCGCGGGCGTCCGCGACCTCGGCCTCGACGGCGCCGCAGTCGAGCGCCCGCCGGCGGATGACGTCCAGGTCCTCGCCGCCCTGGCCGACGTCGACGGCGACGGCGATGACCTCGGCGCCCGTCTCCTCGGCGATCCAGCCGATGCAGACGGACGTGTCCAGACCGCCCGAGTAGGCGAGTACGACGCGCTCGGTCACGGCTTTCTCCTTCACAACTGTGCGAACAGGCTTACGGCGATAGGCATAAGTATGCACTACTCCGTATGAAACTCAAAACCCGGCGGGGCGGCGGGGTCCGAAGACGCCCGTGGGCCCGGGCGGAACCGGGCCCCCGGGGGGGGGACGACGCGGCGGCGCCAACAGCGCCATCGCCCGGTGGCATATAAACAACATACGCGGGCGCCGCAGGAAATAGTGTATATATAGGT
>NZ_JBHJRC010000283.1:3008-10868 GCF_042261735.1 Kitasatospora sp. NPDC056327
GGTCGGAACCGGGCCCACGGAGGGGAGACGACGCGGCGGCGCCTACTGCGCCTTCGCCTGGGCGAGCTGCATCAGGTGGTCGGCGAGCGCCTGGCCGCCGGACGCGTCACGGCTGATCAGCAGCACCGTGTCGTCGCCGGCGATGGTGCCGATGATCTCGAACACCTCCGCCTGGTCGATCGCCGAGGCCAGGAACTGCGCCGCGCCCGGCGGCGTGCGCAGCACGACCAGGTTGCCGGAGGCCGTGGCGGAGACCATCAGCTCGCCGGCCAGCCGGGCCATCCGGCCCTCGGTGGCGGACTCCCCCATCGGCGCGCGCGGGGTGCGGTCGCCGCCCTCGGCCGGGACGGCGTAGATGAGCGCGCCGTCCCGGTTGCGGATCTTCACCGCGCCCAGCTCGTCCAGGTCCCGCGACAGGGTGGCCTGGGTGACCACCAGTCCGTCGTCGGCGAGCAGCTTGGCGAGCTGGCTCTGCGAGCGCACGGGCTGGCGGGTGAGCAGGTCCACGATCCGCCGGTGGCGCGCGGTGCGGGTCTGCGGGACCTGCGGCGTCGGGCCGGCGGCGCTCGGGCCGGAGTGGGGAACGGTCATGTGATGATTCTCCCGGACTACGCGCGGTTCGCCGCGTCCGGGGCGCCCTCGCGCACCGCGGCGAGCACGCCCGGCAGCGCGGCGAGGAAGGCGTCGGCCTCCTGCTCGGTGAGCACCAGTGGCGGGGCGAGCCGCACCGCGTCCGGCACCGCCGCGTTCACCAGGAAGCCGGCCTCCTGGAGGCCCGCCTGGACCCGTGCCGCCACCGGCTCGGTCAGCACGATGCCCAGCAGCATCCCGGCCCCGCGCACGTGCGCCACCAGCGGGTCGCCGAGCGCCTCGACGCCGTGCCGCAGCCGCTCGCCCACCTTGCGGGCGTGCTCCAGCAGGCCCTCGGACTCGATGGTGTCGAGGACCGCGAGACCGGCCGCCGCGGCGACCGGGTTGCCGCCGAAGGTGGTGCCGTGCTGGCCCGGGGTGAGCAGGTCGGCCGCCTCACCGAAGGCCAGCACCGCGCCCATCGGCAGGCCGCCGCCGAGCGCCTTGGCGAGCGTGACGACGTCCGGCTCGACGCCCTCGACGGCTTGGTGGGCGAACCAGTGGCCGGTGCGCCCGACGCCGGTCTGGATCTCGTCCAGGACCAGCAGGGTGCCGGTGGCGCGGGTGATCGCGCGCGCGGCGGCCAGGTAGCCGTCGGGCAGCGGGATCGCACCGTTCTCGCCCTGGATCGGCTCCAGGAAGACGGCGGCCGTCTCCGTGGTGACGGCCGCGCGCAGCGCCTCGACGTCCCCGAACGGGACGTGGGTGACGTCGCCGGGCAGCGGGCGGAACGGCTCCTGCTTGGCGGGCTGGCCGGTGAGCGCGAGGGCGCCCATGGTGCGGCCGTGGAAGCCGCCCTCCAGGGCGACCAGGTGGGTGCGGCCGGTCCGGCGGCTGATCTTGAAGGCCGCCTCGTTGGCCTCGGCGCCGGAGTTGCAGAAGAACACCCGGCCGGTGCGCCCGTCGAGGGCCAGCAGCCGCTCGGCGAGGGCGATGGTGGGCTCGGCCATGAAGAGGTTGGAGACGTGGCCGAGGGTGGCGATCTGCCGGCTGACGGCCTCGACGACGGCCGGGTGGGCGGTGCCGAGGGCGTTGACGGCGATGCCGCCGAGGAGGTCGGTGTACTCCTTGCCGTCGGCGTCCCAGAGCTTGCTGCCCTCGCCGCGCACCAGCGGGATCCGCGGGGTGCCGTAGTTGTCGGTGAAGCTGTCCTGCCACCGGCCGGTGAGCTGGGCGTTGGAAGTCATGCGAGTCCCCCGGTCACAATCGGTTCGTCGTCGGGCACGACCATCGTGCCGATGCCCTCGTCGGTGAAGATCTCCAGCAGGAGGCTGTGCGGCACCCGGCCGTCCAGGACGCGGGCGGTGCCGACGCCGGAGCGCACGGCCCGCAGGCAGCCCTCCATCTTGGGCAGCATGCCGCTGGCCAGGCCGGGCAGCAGCTCCTCCAGTTCGGAGGCGGTGAGCTGGCTGATCACGTCGTCGGACTCCGGCCAGTCCTTGTAGAGGCCCTCGACGTCGGTGAGGACGACGAGCATCTCGGCGCCGAGCGCGGCGGCGAGGGCGGCGGCGGCGGTGTCGGCGTTGATGTTGTAGACGTGGCCGTCGGTGCCGCGGGCGATCGAGGAGATCACCGGGATGCGGCCGTCGGCGATGAGCGCCTTCACGGCGCCGGCCTCGATGTTGACGATGTCGCCGACCAGGCCGATGTCCACCTGCTCGCCGTCGACGACCGCGTACCGCTTGATCGCGGTCATGGTGTGGGCGTCCTCGCCGGTCATGCCGACCGCGAACGGGCCGTGCTGGTTGAGCAGGCCGACGAGCTCGCGCTGGACCTGGCCGGCCAGCACCATCCGGACCACGTCCATGGTCTCGGGGGTGGTGACCCGCAGGCCGTTGGTGAACGAGGACTCCAGGCCGAGCCGGTCCAGCTGGGCACTGATCTGCGGGCCGCCGCCGTGCACCACGACGGGGTGCAGCCCGGCGTAGCGCAGGAAGACGACGTCCTTGGCGAAGGCGGCCTTCAGTTCCTCGTCGACCATGGCGTTGCCGCCGAACTTGATGACGACGGTCTTGCCGTGGAAGCGCTCCAGCCACGGCAGGGCCTCGATGAGCGTCACGGCCTTGGGCAGCGCGGTGTTGTTTCGGGCCTGTTCGCCCTTGGGTGCGATCTGCACGGTGGTGGTCCCCGGCTCGGTGGCGACGGTCAGGTGGAGTAGGCGCTGTTCTCGTGCACGTAGTCGGCGGTGAGGTCGTTGGTCCACAGGGTCGCGGCGGCCCCGCCGGCGTTGAGGTTCGCGGTGATGACGACCTCGCGGCCGGTCATGTCGACGAGGTCGCGGTCCTCCCCCACGCTGCCGTCGCGGCAGACCCAGACGCCGTTGATGGCGACGTCCAGGCGGTCGGGGTCGAAGGCGGCGTCGGTGGTGCCGATCGCGGCCAGCACCCGGCCCCAGTTGGGGTCCTCGCCGTGGATGGCGCACTTGAGGAGGTTGTTGCGGCCGATGACCCGGGCGACGCCGACGGCCTCCTCCTCGGTGGCGGCGCCGGTGACGTCGATCCGGATGTCCTTGCTCGCGCCCTCGGCGTCGCCGATCAGCTGGCGGGCGAGGTCGGCGCAGACGGTGCGCACGGCCTCGTCGAACTCGGCGCCCTCCGGGACGACGCCGCTGGCGCCGGAGGCCAGCAGCAGCACGGTGTCGTTGGTCGACATGCAGCCGTCGGAGTCGATCCGGTCGAAGGTGGTGCGGGTGGCGCCGCGCAGCGCGGCGTCCAGGGCGGCGGCGTCGGTGTCGGCGTCGGTGGTGAGCACGACCAGCATGGTCGCCAGGCCCGGGGCGAGCATGCCGGCGCCCTTGGCCATGCCGCCGACCGTCCAGCCGGCCGCGCTGGTGACCTGGGCGGTCTTGTGGACGGTGTCGGTGGTCTTGATGGCGACGGCGGCGGCCTCGCCGCCGGTGGCGCTGAGCGCGGCGGCGGCGGTGGCCACGCCGGGCAGCAGCACGTCCATCGGCAGCCGCACGCCGATGAGGCCGGTGGAGGCGACGGCGACCTCGCCGGCGCCGATCCCCAGCTCCTCGGCGACCTTCTCGGCGGTGGCGTGGGTGTCCTGGAAGCCGAGCGGGCCGGTGCAGGCGTTGGCGCCGCCGGAGTTGAGGACGACGGCGGAGACCGCGCCGCCCTTGAGGACCTGCTCGGACCAGAGCACCGGTGCGGCCTTGACCCGGTTGGCGGTGAAGACGCCGGCCGCGGCGAGCGACGGGCCGTCGTTGACGACGAGCGCGAGGTCGGGGGTGCCGGAGGCCTTGATCCCGGCGGTGACGCCGGCGGCCCGGAAGCCCTTGGCGGCGGTCACGCCGGTGTTCTGGTGGTCGGTCACGGTGCGACTCCGTTCACGGGAAGGCCCAGCTCCTCGGGCAGGCCGAGGGCGATGTTCATGCTCTGCACCGCACCGCCGGCGGTGCCCTTGACCAGGTTGTCGATCGCGCTGATCGCCACGATCCGCCCGGCGGCGGCGTCCAGGGCGACCTGCACCAGGGCGGCGTTGGAGCCGTAGACGCTGCTGGTCCGGGGCCACTGGCCCTCGGGCAGCAGGTGGACGAACGGCTCGTCGGCGTAGGCCTTCGCGTAGGCGGCGCGCAGGTCCTCGGCGCCGACCCCCGGCTTCGCCTTCGCGGAGCAGGTGGCGAGGATGCCGCGCGGCATCGGGACGAGGGTGGGGGTGAAGGAGACGGTGACCGGCTCGCCCGCGACCGGGGTGAGGTTCTGCACCATCTCCGGGGTGTGCCGGTGGACGCCGCCGACGCCGTAGGCGCTGACGCTGCCCATGACCTCGCTGCCCAGCAGGTGGGTCTTGGCGGCCTTGCCGGCGCCCGAGGTGCCGGAGGCGGCGACGACCACGGCCTCGGGCTCGGCGAGACCGGCCGCGTAGGCGGGGAACAGGGCGAGCGAGACGGCCGTCGGGTAGCAGCCAGGGACGGCGATCCGGTTGCCGCCCATGAGCGCGGCGCGGTGGCCGGGCAGCTCGGGCAGGCCGTAGGGCCAGGTCCCGGCGTGCGCGGAGCCGTAGAACTGCTCCCAGTCGGCGGCGGCCCTGAGCCGGAAGTCGGCCCCGCAGTCGACGACCAGCACGTTCTCGCCGAGCGCCTCGGCGACGGCCGCGGACCGGCCGTGCGGCAGCGCCAGGAACACCACGTCGTGGTCGGCCAGCACCTCCGGGGTGGTGGGCTCCAGGACCCGGTCGGCCAGCGGCAGCAGGTGCGGCTGCAGCAGTCCCAGCCGGGTGCCCGCGTTCGAGCCGCCGGTCAGCGCCCCGATCTCCACCTCCGGGTGGCCGAGCAGCAGACGCAGCACCTCACCGCCCGCGTACCCGCTCGCGCCGGCGACGGCGACTCGCAATGCCATGGCGTTCCTCCTTCGTCGTGGCATGAATATACGCAGTACCGAACATTCATGCAAGGAGTATGCGAAGGAACGCCGGCCGGGAGCCGCCCCGCGCGGGTGCTCAGCGCTTGACGGCCCTGAGCACCACGAACTTCGGATTGCCCGCGACCGTGCGGCAGTTGCCGAACAGCCGGCGCAGCTTGACGTGGTAGCCGAGGTGGCGGTTGCCGACCACCCACAGCTCGCCGCCGGGGCGCAGTGCGCGGCGGGCGCCGGTGAACATCCGCCAGGCGGTGGCGTCGGTGGTGGCCTGGTGGGAGTGGAACGGCGGGTTGTTGAGGACGAGGTCCACCGAGCCGGGTGCCACGGCCGCGTCGTCGAGCGCGTCGGCGGTGAGGAACGCGGCGCGGGCGTCCGGGCCGAGGTTGGCGCGGAAGGTCTCCTCGGCGGAGGCGACCGCCTGGTGGGACTCGTCGACGAAGAGCAGCTCGGCGCCGGGGGCGGCCAGCGCGGCCGCGGTGCCGACCACGCCGTTGCCGCAGCCCAGGTCGACGACCCGGTCGCCGGGGGCGGCGGTGGGCAGGTGGGCGAGGAGGAAGCGGGTGCCGATGTCCAGGCGGTCGGCGCAGAACGTCCCGGCGTGGTTGACCACGGTGCGGCCGGAGACGGGGCCGATGCCGCCGGGCAGCGCGTAGCGGTGCGGCCAGGGGTTGGGGCCGGGGGCGGGCGCGCCCTGCGGGGTGCCGAGGATCAGCCGGGCCTTGCGGACGGCGAGCGAGGTGCGGGTCGGACCGAGGATCCGCTCGAAGAGTTCGAGGGTGGAGGTGTGGATCTCGGTGACCATGCCGGTGCCGAGGACGACGCTGTCCGGGTGCAGGGAGGGGGCGAGCCGGTGGAGCTGGTCCTCCAGCAGGGCGAGGCTCCTGGGGACGCGCACCAGCAGGACGTCGGTGCGCGCCGGCGGGGTGTCGCGGGTGGTGAGCAGGCGCACGGCGGCGGGGTCGGCGCCGGCCCGGGCGAGGTTGGCGGCGGTGGCGCGCTGGGCGAGGTGGGAGTCGCTGATCTGGGTGATCCCGGGGGCGTCGGGGGCCCGGCCGGGGCCTGCCGCCAGCGCGGTGGCCAGGGCGCCCCAGCGGTCGCCGAGGACGGTGACGGCGCGCCCGGCCAGGCCGGTGGCCGGGCCCTGGGCGGAGTCGCCCGTGCCGGCCAGGTGCCGCAGCAGGTACTCGTCGGCGGCGTCCCAGGCCCGGAGCCGCTCGCGCGGGTCCTCCGGGTGGCGGGTGAGGGCGAGCGGACCCCAGGGGGTCGGGAAGGGGGTCGCGGCGTCGGGTGCGGCGGCCGGTGCGGCGGGCGTGGCGGGGCGGTTCATCGTGCCCCAGGCTAGCCGACCGGCGCCGGGCGGCGGCCCGGGCGAACGGCGCGGGCGAGCGGGCCGGGCGGAGCGGGGACGGACCGGGGCGGCGCGGGGCGGCGCGGGGACGGGCGCCGGGGATCCCGGGCGCGGTCGGGGGGCGCGGCCGATACTGGAAGGGCCCGAGGGGAGCCGAGGGAAGGCACGAGGCCATGGACTGGAAGCTCGAAGTGGTGGTGGTCCCGGTGACGGACGTCGACCGGGCGAAGCTCTTCTACGAGGAGCAGGCCGGTTTCACCGTCGACCACGACACCCGGATCCGTGACGGCGTGCGGGTGGTCCAGCTGACCCCGCCCGGGTCGGCCTGCTCGATCGTGGTGGGCACGGGCCTCACCGAGGCGGCGGCCGGGTCGCTCAAGGGCCTCCAGCTGGTGGTGCCGGACATCGACCGGGCGCACGCGGAGCTGACGGCCCGCGGCGTGGAGGTGAGCCCGGTGCAGCACTTCGAGTCCGGGGCCCGGGTGGACGGGCGGGGCGGGGCGTGGAACTCCTTCGTGTTCTTCAACGATCCGGACGGCAACGGCTGGGCGGTCCAGGAGGCGCCGGGCCGGCGCTGAGCCACGGCCGGCGCTGAGCCACGGGCGGCGCGAAGCCGGGGGCGGCGCCGGGCCGGGGCCGCGCAACCGTCCCGCCTGCTCCGCCGGGCGGGCCGCCCGGCGCCGCTGGGTAGGCTCGGGGGATGACCGAACACGAGGGAAGCGTCCGGGTGGACAGCTGGATCTGGTCGGTGCGGCTGGCCAAGACCCGGTCGGCCGCGGCGGACGCCTGCAAGGCCGGGCACGTGCGGGTCAACGGCGAGCGCGCCAAGCCGGCGCAGTCGCTGAAGCCCGGCGACGAGGTGCGGGTGCGGATCGAGGGCTGGGAACGGGTCGTCGTGGTCACGAAGCTGATCCGCAAGCGGGTCGGCGCGGACGTCGCGGCCGGGTGCCTGGTCGACAACAGCCCGCCGCGCCCGGCGCGCGAGTTCGTCGCCGCGGCCGGCGCGCGCGACCGCGGCGCCGGGCGGCCCACCAAGCGCGACCGCCGCGAGATGAACCAACTCCGCGGTCGGTGACCGGGCCGGCGGGGCGTCGCGCAAGGCCACGGCAGGTTCCTGCCGAATTGGTCTCGACCATTGCAGGAGCTCCACAAGCGGAGGAGGCTCACTGCGAAGCGTCGGGCGGGCAGTCCGGCGCTCGTGTCCGAGGAAGGAAGGCACCGGCATGGCACTGCGCAAGGCGGTTTCCACCCTGGCTCTGGCCGGCACGATCGCGGCGGGCGGGCTGATGGTCGCCCCGGCCGCCCAGGCGACCACGGCCAGGACGACCGGCTTCGTCTACGTCGGCATCTATCCGAGCGGTGACGCCTGTCACGCCGCGGGCAAGGCCCTCGTGGCCCGCGGCCAGGCGTTCAACTACTTCTGCGACGTGCTCGACTTCCCGCCCTACACGGCCCGCCTCTCCATCTGGGTCTGATCGCACGGCGGACGGGCCCGGCGGCGCTCCCGGCCGCCGGGCC
>NZ_JBHJRC010000284.1:0-10826 GCF_042261735.1 Kitasatospora sp. NPDC056327
GCCGCCCGCTCCCCCGTGGCGGGCGGCCGCGACGCCGTCAGGACGCGTCCCGCGGTGGGCCGCCGGGTCCGTGGGACGCGCCCGACGACCCCGGGGCCCTGCGCAGCTCGCACTGCCCGCCGACGCACTCCCGCCGGAGCCGCCCCCGCGACACCGTCTCCGTCAGCCCGATCACCCAGCAGGTCGGGCAGCCGCGCAGGGCGAGCACCCCGAGCGGCAGCAGGAGCAGCGCCACCGGCCCGGCGAACGGCAGCAGCGCGAACGCCCCCGCCAGCGCGCCGAACCCGATCGCGCCCCGGGCCAGGTGCCCGGCCACCGTGCGGCTCGCGAACCCGGACGCCCCGCGCGTCACCGCTCCCCTCCGACCGTCACCGTCCGGACCGCCGCCCGCGCCCGGTGCAGCCGCGACTTCATGGCGGCCGTGCTCAGCCCCAGCGCGTCGGCGACCGTCCGCCCGCTGAGCCCCTGCACGTCGCGCATGATCAGCACCCGGCGCTGGTCGTCCGGCAGGGCCGCGATGGCCTCCGCGACCCGGCCCGCCTCCAGTCGGCCCAGCACCTCGTCCTCGGCCGACCGGTACGGCACCGCGCCGCCGACCGGGCCTTCGCGCAGCACCGAACGGGCCCGCCGCAGGCACTCGTTGCGCACGATCCGGAACATCCAGGAGGCCAGCGCCCCGGTCGCCCGCAGCATCCCGATCTTGCGGTAGAGGATGATCAGCGCCTCCTGCGCCGCGTCCTCGGCGTCCTCCGGCGTCGCGCACAGCGACCGCGCGAACCGCTGCACGTGCGGATGCGCCCCCGACACCAGCGCGGCGACGGCCTCGACGTCGCCGTTCTGCGCGGCGGCCACCACCGGGCCCGCCGGCCATCCCCGCACCTCAGCCACGCCGACGCCCCCACTTCCGCAGCACCGTCACGCTGCACGCCGTCACCAGCACCACGCCGACCGCCACGGCCGCCCACACCATCATCGCGAACCTCCTCCGACGCCCCGGCGCTCACCGGAACCGCCTATAGGAGGCGGCGTCCCCCCGGAAGGATTCACCCCGGCCCGCGGCGGTGCGCCCCGTCCGGGTAGGTGAACCAGACGACCTTGCCGGTCCGCGTCCCCTCCCACCCCCAGGTCTGCGCGAGCGCCTCGACCAGCAGCAGTCCGCGCCCGCCGGTGGCCTCCGGGTCCCGCTGCGCGCGCGGGAGCGACGGACGGGTGTCCGCGACCTCGACCCGCAGCAGGCCGCCGTCCCACCGGACGGTGACCGTGCAGCGCTCGCGGGTGTGCTCCACGGCGTTGGCGATCAGCTCGCCCGCGCACAGCTCGACCTCCCCGGCCGCCTCCGCCGACAGCGGCACGCCCCACGCCCGGACGAGGGCCGCCACCCGCCGCCGCGCGGCCGGCACCGCCCCGTCGTCCGGCGGGACGCCCCATTCACCCAGCACCGGGAAGCCGGCCGTGTCGAGGGGGCTCGTGGTCATGCGGCGCTCCGTCCGGAGGGGGCGCGCGCGGACCACGTGAACCCCGCGCACCCGATGGGCTGACTTCAAGTCAACACGGGTACACGGAGAGGAAGAATCGGCGAAGCTGATCCGGGCGTTGAACCGGTTGAACGGAGAAACGGGGATCGCGATGACGAGACGACCGCGCACACCGAACACCGCGCTGGCCGCGCTGCTCCTCCAGGCGCGCTGGAGCAACGACCAGCTGGCCCGCGCGGTGAACCGGACCGGTGCCGAGACCGGCCTGGCCCTGACGTACGACAAGTCGTCCGTCTCGCACTGGCTCTCCGGCGTGCGGCCGCGCGCGGAGGTCCACGAGCTGGTCCGGGAGGCGTTCGCGCGCCGGCTCGGCCGGCCGGTGACGCCGGAGGAGACCGGCTTCGGCGAGCACGGCCCGCGCGACGGGCGCGGCGGCACGCTGTCCGACCTGATGTCGATCGGAAAGGCCGATATGGATCCGTCCCGTCGAGGGGTGCTCGCCGCCGGGCTGTACTCCGTCGCCCTCTCGCTCCCCGTGTTCGACGACGCCGAGGCGGCCGAGCGGGCCGCCCTGGCGGGGGCCGGGCGAACGGTGCGGGTCGGGTCGGGCGAGGTCGAGACGGTGCGGGCGGTGACGGAGCGGATCGCCGGGATCCTCGACGAACTGGGGGCCGCGCACGCCCGCCCGATGGCGGCGGCCTTCCTGGTCAACTCGGTCGGGCCGTGGCTGCGGGCGTCCGGCAGCGAGCGGGTGCGGTCCGACCTGCTGGCCGCCGCGGCCGATCTCACCTACCTGACCGGGTGGATGGCGATGTACGAGACGGCGCACGGTCTCGGCCAGCAGTACTACGTCCAGGCACTGAAGCTGGCCCGCGAGGCCCGGGACCACGTCACCTACTGCCGCACCCTGCGCGGCATGGCCCTGCAGGCCTCGAACCTCGGCTACGGCCCGAAGGCCCTGGAACTCGCTGACTCCGCCGCCGAGGCCGCCCCGGCGGCGGGCCCCCGGCTGCGGGCCTTCCTCGCCGGCCAGCAGGCGCACGGCGCCGCGATGGTGAAGGACCGCCGGCAGGCGTTCGCACGGCTGGCCGAGACCGAGTCGGCGCTCTCCCGCGCCGACGGGCGCAACGACGCGGTCGGCGGCTACGACCGGGCCGCGTACCACTTCCACGTCTCGCACGTGCTCCACGAACTGGGCGACCTGCCCGGCTCGATCAAGGAGCTCCGGGCCTCGACCCGCAGCCGCCCGGCCCACGAGAAGCAGGGCCGGGTGCACGCCAACGGGCTGCTCGCCCGCCGGCAGCTGAAGCTGGGGCACGTCGAGGCGGCGTGCGGGACGTGGCACGAGTTCCTGGACGACTACGTCACGCTGAGCTCGGTCCGCGGCGACGAGCACTTCCGCGCCCTGGAGTCCGCGCTCCCGGCCCGGACGTCGGTCCCGGCCGTGCGCGCGCTCCAGCACCGCGTCCGGGACGTCGCCCTCCGGAAGGCCGCCTGAGGAACCGGGCCGGGGCGCCCGCCGCCCGGTGGGGTCAGGCCGGGTCGCCGAGTTCGGTGAAGAGCGTGAGCTGGAGGGCGCCGGGCGCCTCCAGACGGGAGTTGAGGGAGTTCCAGGGGGTGCGCACCGGTTCCGCGATCACCTCGGCACCGGCCGCGGCGAGCCTGGCGGTGACGGCCGTGGAGTCGTCGACCTGGAAGGCGACCCGGATGTGGCCGGCCACCCGGCGGCCGACCTCCACCTCGTCGATGAAGCCGGCGTGGCCCGGGTCGGTGATCTCCAGGGTGGCGCGGCCGGCTTCGAGGATGGTGGCCCGCCCGTCGGGGGAGGCGAAGGCGCCGCGCTCGGGGAGGCCGAGGACGTCGCGGTAGAAGTGCAGCGCCTGCTCGTAGTCGGCGGCCGTGACCACCAGGCGCAGTTCACGGACGCCGGGTGCGGCGGAAGGGTCGGACGGCCGGGACACATCGGCTCCTCGGTGGCGAAGGGGAAGGCGGCCCCACCGACAACCGCGGCGGGGCCGCCCTCATTTCACGGACGGGGCGTCAGTGCCCTTGGCCGCGCCGCCGGGAGGCGACGAGCGCCGCGCCGCCGGACGACGGTGGCACCGGCGCCACCGATCCGCACGGCCTCGCCGGCCGTCCGCGCGGGGCCGTGCGGATCGGTGGCGCCGCATCACGTCAACGGCTGCGGACGGATAACCCTTTGACCGCACCACACCCCTTCGTGTCAGCATGACGATATGAGCGACGAACGCACCACCGACCCCGTGGACACCCGGAACCGGGCCGAGCTGACGGCCGCCGTGGCGGCCGGGGCGGAGCCCCGGTGGCTGATGTTCTGGGGCCACCGGAAGCAGCGGGACGGCGCGCTCGGGCCCGGCGTGCTGAGCCAGTGGTGGCCCGACCACCCGTTCACCGTCGACGGCGTCGAGTACGCGACCGCCGAGCACTGGATGATGGCGGGCAAGGCCCGGATGTTCGGCGACGAGAGGACACTCGCCCGGATCCTCGCGGCCCCGGGCCCGGCCGAGGCGAAGAAGCTGGGCCGCCAGGTCCGCGACTTCGACGACGGCACCTGGACCGCCGGGCGGTTCGAGCTGGTCGTCCGGGGGAACGTCGCCAAGTTCGGCGGGCACGGGGAACTCTCGGCCCACCTGCTGTCGACGCGCCGCCGCGTCCTGGTGGAGGCCAGCCCGGTCGACCGGATCTGGGGCATCGGCCTCGGGGCGGACGACGAACGGGCCCACCGGCCGGCCGAGTGGCGCGGCGAGAACCTCCTCGGCTTCGCCCTCATGGAGGCCCGCGCACGGCTGGCGGCGGCCACCGCCGGGTGAGCACGGGCGCGGCGCGGCGCCGCCCTCTCGGGGACCGCCGCGCCCGCCGCGGACACCCGCCCCGGACCGCCGCCGCCCGCCGCGGGGCGGCGCTCCCGCGCCGCCCGCGCGCCGGGTGGTGCACCACCCTTCGCGCCCTCTGCACCCCCGAACACCACTCGCAAGCCAGTGGACGCACTGCCGTAACGCCCACGCCGTATTTCAACGAGAGGATGACTGGCCGTCAGGGCCAAGTTGGACAGGTTGCGGTGATCATGCGTACACGGCACATGGAACAGCCCCTCATCCCGAACTCCGGCGGCGACGAGAGCGAGCAGGACGCGATCGAACTCAGATCCCGGCTCGACGAACTCTTCCGCGCCCGGCAGTACGCGGGCCAGCGCGAACGCCGCCTCACCGAGGCGCTGCGCGGCCTGCCCGAGCGGCAGCACCCGGACGGCGAACTGCTGCGCCGGCTGGCCGAGGCGCGCGCGATGCGGGAGGAACTGGGCACCCGCTGCCTGGAACTGAGCGAGCGGCTGAAGGCGCTGGAGGAGCGGCTGCGGCAGCCGGCACCGCGCCGCCGGATCCCCCGCCAGGCCACCGGAACCGCCTTCGTGGAGGAGGGGCCGCGCCCGGAGGACGGCGCCACCGCCGGAGGCGCGGACCAGGGCGCGAGCCGGAGCACGGACGAGCGCACGACCGGCGGCGGCGCGTACGGCGACGGACCGGCACCCGCCGGACCCGACACCACGGCCGGGCCGCAGGTGCCCGTCGGCCCCCCGCCCCCGCAGGAGCCGCCCGCGCCGCCGCGCCGCCGTTCCCCCGGTGAGCTCGCCGCCCTGGCCGAACGCATCACCACCCTGTACCGGCAGGCCTCCCCCGAGGAGGCCGCCGGCATCATGAGCCAGGCCGCCGAGCACCTCACCCCGCACGACACCGCGCAGCTGGCCGCCCTGCTGGGCCGCCGCGGCCCGGCCGGCGCGGTCCTCCAGCTCACCCGCAGCGCCGTGAACGGCAGCCCCCACCACGCCGCCGCCACCCTCGCCGAACTGCGCCAGGCCGGACTGGCCGAGGAGGCCGGCGACCTCTTCCACACGCTCCGCGCCTGCCCGGCCGCCGACCTGCCGGCCCTGCTGGACGCGCTGGAGCGCTCCGGGCAGCAGGCCGACGGCGCCACCCTGCTCTGGGAGTGGGGTTCCGCCCCGGTCGCCGAACTGGCCTCGCTCGCCACCGGCCTCTACCGGTCGGACCGCCTCGCCGACGCCCGCACCCTGCTGCGCCAGGCCGCCGGCCGGCCCACCACCGACCTCACCGCGCTCGCCACCGTCATGGCCCCGCCGCTGCCCGGCCTGCTGCTGGGCGAGCTGGCGGCGCTGCGCCCGCCGTCCGAACTGGTCCGGCTGGCCTCCGCCCTGGCGGGCCGTCCGGAGCTGTACGAGGCGCTGCTCGTCCCGCTGCTCGACGACCCGGACCGCCACCGCACCACGCTCGCCGCCCTGCGCACGGCCGGACTGCCCACCACCCCGGCCGCCCGCCCGCGCTCGCGCTGGGGCCGCAGGTAGCACGGCGGCGGCCCGGCGCCCCGGTGACGGAGCCGCGACGGGGCCGCGGCGACGACGGAGCCCCCGCCCGCCCGGGAAGGGCGAACGGGGGCTCCGCGCGGAGGAGTCCGGGTGTCAGCAGCCGATGAGACGCGCCGCCAGGTAGGACTTCACCTGGTCCAGCGAGACGCGCTCCTGCGACATGGTGTCGCGCTCGCGCACGGTCACCGCGTTGTCCTCAAGGGTGTCGAAGTCGACCGTCACGCAGAACGGCGTGCCGATCTCGTCCTGGCGGCGGTAGCGCTTGCCGATGGCGCCGGCGTCGTCGAACTCGACGTTCCACGCGGTGCGCAGGTCGGCGGCGAGACCGCGGGCCTTGGGCGAGAGGTCGGCGTTGCGCGACAGCGGCAGCACCGCGACCTTGACCGGCGCCAGGCGCGGGTCCAGGCGCATGCCGACGCGCTTCTCCATGACGCCCTTGGCGTTCGGCGCCTCGTCCTCGAAGTAGGCGTCGATCAGGAAGGCCAGCATGGCGCGGTTGAGGCCGGCCGCCGGCTCGATGACGTACGGGAAGTACCGCTCGCCGGACTCCTGGTCGAAGTACTTGAGGTCCTGGCCGGAGGCCTCGCTGTGCACCGTGAGGTCGTAGTCGGTGCGGTTGGCGATGCCTTCGAGCTCGGAGAACTCGCTGCCGCCGAAGTTGAAGCGGTACTCGATGTCCACCGTGCGCTTGGCGTAGTGGGACAGCTTCTCCTTCGGGTGCTCGAAGAGGCGCATGTTCTCGGTGCGCAGGCCGAGGCCGACGTACCAGTCCCAGCGCTGCTGCAGCCAGTACTCGTGCCACTGCTCGTCGTCGCCCGGCTTGACGAAGAACTCCATCTCCATCTGCTCGAACTCGCGGGTCCGGAAGATGAAGTTGCCGGGGGTGATCTCGTTGCGGAAGCTCTTGCCGACCTGGGCGATGCCGAACGGCGGCTTCTTGCGCGAAGTGGTCTGGACGGCCTTGAAGTTGGTGAAGATGCCCTGGGCGGTCTCCGGGCGCAGGTACGCCAGGCCGCTCGCCTCCTCGGTGACGCCGAGGTGGGTCTTCAGCATGCCCGAGAAGTCCTTGGGCTCGGTGAACTGGCCCTTGGTACCGCAGTCCGGACAGTTGATGTCCTGCAGGCCGTTCGGCGGCGGGAAGCCGTGCTTGGCCTCGTACCGCTCCTCCAGGTGGTCCGCCCGGTGACGCTTGTGGCAGGAGAGGCACTCGGTCAGCGGGTCGTTGAAGGTCTGGACGTGGCCGGACGCCTCCCAGACCTCGCGGGCCAGGATCACCGACGAGTCGAGTCCGACGACGTCCTCGCGGGCCTGGACCATCGCGCGCCACCACTGGCGCTTGATGTTCTCCTTGAGCTCGACCCCCAGCGGTCCGTAGTCCCAGGCGGCACGCGTGCCGCCGTAGATCTCGCTGCAGGGGTAGACGAAGCCACGGCGCTTGCTCAGGCTGACGATCGTCTCGATCTTGTCGGCTGCCACAGTGCTCTCTTCAGTACGTACGGCACGGTCAGGGCACGGCTGGTTACGCGTACCCGAATGCCTCAGGTTACCGGCCATACGGGTACGGGGTTCAAATCGGTATCGCCGGCACCGGCCCACTCACCGTCATCGCCCGTTCACTCGTCCGAGTGATTTGACAATCATTTCCATCTAATCTGAGAATGGTTGTCATGATGATCCGACGACGTGCCCGCAACACCCTCGCCCTGACCGCCACCGCCCTCGCCGCCGCCCTCACCCTGACGGCCTGCGGCAGCGGCGGCGACGGCGCCCGGGACGCGGACGGCAAGCTGGACGTCGTCGCCTCCTTCTATCCGATGGAGTTCCTCGCCACCCGGATCGGCGGCGAGCACGTGAAGGTCAGCGGCCTGACCGCGGCCGGCGTCGAGCCGCACGACCTGGAGCTCACCGCCAAGCAGGTCGGCCGGGTCCAGAAGGCCGACGCGGTCCTCTACCTCAAGGGCCTGCAGCCCACCGTCGACAAGGCGGTCGCCGACTCCCGCGCCAAGCAGAAGATCGACGCCACCGCCGCCGCCCCGCTGGAGGACCACCACCTCGCCGAGGGCCACAGCGAGGACGACGGCCACGACCACGGCGACCACGCGGAGGGCGACGGCCACGACCACTCCGGCGCGGCCGGCGACCCGCACATCTGGCTCGACCCGTCCCGCTACGCCGCCGTGGCCAGGAGCGTCGGCGCCGGATTCGCCGCGGCCGACCCCGCGCACGCCGACGACTACCGCCGGAACACCGAGGAGCTGGTCGGCCGGCTCACCGCCCTGGACCAGGAGTTCAAGGACGGGCTGAAGGACACCCGGACCCGCACCTTCGTCACCAGCCACGCGGCCTTCGGCTACCTCGCCGAGGCCTACGGCCTCACCCAGGTCGCCATCAACGGCGTCGACCCCGAGTCCGAGCCCACCCCGGCCCGCCTCGCCGACGTCCAGAAGGCCGCCCGGGAGAACGGCGTCACCACGATCTTCTTCGAGGCCCTGGTCAGCCCGAAGCTCGCCGACACCGTCGCCAAGGACCTCGGACTCAGGACGGCCGTCCTCGACCCGCTGGAGGGCGTCAAGGACCCGGCCAAGGACGACTACCTCACGGTCATGAAGCAGAACCTGACCGCCCTGCGGACCGCCCTCGGCGCGGCCCCGGCCCCGACGCCGGACGCGACCCCGGACGCCGCCGCCCCCACCAGCTGACGACGGGACCACCCCATGACTCCCCCGGCACCCCCGGCCGTCCGCCTGCACGACGCCGTCGCCTCGCGCGGCGGACGGCCGGTGCTGCGCGGCGTCGACCTCACCGTCCGCCCCGGCGAGGTGGTCGCCCTGCTCGGCGCCAACGGCTCCGGCAAGTCCACCACCGTCAAGGCCGTCACCGGCGCCGTCCCGCTGGAGCGCGGCGGCCTGGAACTCTTCGGCGAACCGCTGGCCCGGTTCCGCTCCTGGCACCGGATCGGCTACGTCCCGCAGCGCACCAGCGCCGCTTCCGGGGTCCCCGCCACCGTGCGCGAGGTCGTCTCCACCGGCCGGCTGCCGCTGCACCGGCTGCTGCCGTTCCGCCGCGCCGACCGCGCCGCCGTGGACCGCGCGCTGGCCGCCGTCGGCATGCTCGACCGGGCCCGCGACGGCGTCGCCGACCTCTCCGGCGGCCAGCAGCAGCGGGTGCTGATCGCCCGCGCGCTGGCCGGCGCCCCCGACCTGCTGATCATGGACGAGCCGATGGCCGGGGTCGACGCCACCAGCCAGCAGGTGCTCGCCGACACCCTGCGCTCCGAGGTCGCGCGCGGCGCGGCCGTCCTGCTGGTGCTGCACGAACTCGGGCCGCTGGAGCCGCTGATCGACCGTGCCGTGGTGCTCCGCGACGGCTGCGTCGCGCACGACGGCCCGCCCGTCCCCAACACCGGCCTGCACGCGCTGCCCGGCCACGACCACGTCCACCCGCACGCCGACCACGGCCACGACCACGAACGGATCCGGGGACTGCTGTCATGACCGAGATGCTCAGCTACGACTTCATGCAGCGGGCGCTGATCGCCGCCGTCCTGGTCGGCGTCACCGCCCCCGCCGTCGGCATCTACCTGGTGCAGCGGCGCCAGGCCCTGATGGGCGACGGCATGGGCCACGTCGCGATGACCGGCGTCGGCCTCGGCTTCATCTTCCAGACCGACCCGGTCTGGATGGCCGTGCTGGTCTGCGTGGCCGGCGCCGTCACCATGGAGCTGGTCCGCTCGCGCGGCAACCAGCGCGGCGACATCGCCCTCGCGATGCTCTTCTACGGCGGCATGGCCTGCGGCAAGCTGCTGGTCTCCAAGTCCGCCCAGGCGGGCGCCGGTTCGCTGGAGAGCTACCTCTGGGGCTCCATCCTGACCGTCTCCCCCGCCGACCTGACCGCGATCGCCGTGCTCGGCGCCGTCGTCATCGCCGTCACCCTCGGACTGCGCCGCCAGCTCTTCGCGATCTGCCAGGACGAGGACTTCGCCAGGGTCACCGGCATCCCGGTGCGGCTGCTCAACCTGCTGCTCGCGGTGATGGCCGCGGTCACCGTCACCGTCGCCATGCGGGTCGTCGGCCTGCTGCTGGTGAGCGCGCTGATGGTGGTCCCGGTGGCGGCAGCCCAGCAGCTCACCCGCTCCTTCGCCGCGACCCAGGCCGGCGCGATCGCGGTCGGCGTGCTCGTCGCCCTCGCCGGCGTCACCGGGTCCTACCAGCTCGACGTGCCCTCCGGCCCGGCCATCGTGCTGCTCGCCATCGCCGTGTTCGCGGTGTTCGGCGCGATCGCCGCACCACTCGCCCGCCGGCGCCACCGGGGCACCCCCGAGAACGGGCCGAAGGTCTGCGACGTACGGCTGCCCGACCCCGGGCGGGGCACCTCCGCCGTCCCGGAACCGGCGGGCGCGGGCACCCGGGAGCGTTCGGACGCGACCACTCCGGCGCCCAGTGCGGGGCTGGCACAATGAGGTGCCAGCCGCCCACACCACCAGGAGGACCCACGGTGACCACCGCAGGCCCGTCGCCGCGAGCCCGATCGACCCGGCAGCGCGCCGCCGTCTCGGCGGCCCTGGACGAGATCGAGGACTTCCGCAGCGCCCAGGAGCTCCACGACATGCTGAAGCACCGGGGGGACTCGGTGGGTCTCACCACCGTCTACCGGACGCTCCAGTCGCTCGCCGACGCCGGCGAGGTGGACGTCCTGCGCACCGCCGACGGCGAGGCCGTGTACCGCCGCTGCAGCAGCGGGCACCACCACCACCTGGTGTGCCGCCGGTGCGGCGCCACCGTCGAGGTCGAGGGGCCGGCCGTCGAGCGCTGGGCCAACTCGGTCGCCGCCGAGCACGGGTTCAGCGACATCGCGCACACCCTGGAGATCTTCGGCCTCTGCGCGGAGTGCGCCAAGAAGGCCTGAGCCGGACCGGGCAGCGGACGTGCGCGGGGGCCCGCGGGAGTCGACTCCCG
>NZ_JBHJRC010000285.1:0-10822 GCF_042261735.1 Kitasatospora sp. NPDC056327
CCCCTCCGCCGTGCCGGAGGGGCGGGCACACCACGTGGGGGGTGTTCAGACGGGGTGGCGGTGGAGGGCCATGTGGACGGTGTCCGCGGCCTGGATCAGGGCGGCCCGGCTGGTGCCGGTGGGGTGGAGGGCGCCGATCAGCAGGAAGCCGTGCATGACGCCCTGGTAGCGGGTCGACACCACGGGGACGCCGGCCGCGCGGAGCCTGGCGGCGTAGGCCTCGCCCTCGTCCCGCAGGACGTCGGCCTCGGCGGTGACCACGAGGGCCGGGGGCAGCCCGGTGAGCTGTTCCAGGGGTGCCCGCAGCGGCGCCGCGGTGGCCTCGCTCCGGCGGGTCTCGTCGGGCAGGTAGTCGTCCCAGAACCGGCGCATGTGCTCGCGGTGCAGGAAGTACCCGGTCGCGAACCGGTGGTAGGACGGGGTGTCGAGGTCGGCGTCGGTGACCGGGCAGAGCAGCACCTGGTGCAGCAGCCGCACGTCCCCGCGGCGGCGGGCGAGCAGGGTCACGGCCGCGACCAGGTTGGCGCCCGCGGAGTCGCCGACGGCGGCGATCCGGTCGCCCGCCAGACCGATCCCGTGGCCGTGCGCGTGGATCCAGCGGGCCACCGCGTAGCACTGCTCGACGGCCACGGGGTAGCGGGCCGCGGGCGCGCGGTCGTAGTCCACGTACACGACGGCGGCGTCCGCCCCGAGGGCGAAGTCCCGCACCAGCCGCGCATAGCAGGCGGCGTCGCCGAGCGACCAGCCCAGGCCCGGCAGGAAGAGCACCACCGGCACCGGTTCGCAGGTGCCGGCGGGCCTGGTCACCTGGACGCGCACCCGGCCGGTGGGTCCGCAGGGCAGGACGAGCCACTCCGTCTCGGTGCCGTAGGGATCGTCCGGGTCCGGGCCGGTGTCCGGCCCGACGGCCGGAAGGCTGTCGAGGGCGAGGAAGGAGAGGTCCGGCAGGTCCGTCGCCGCCGCTCCGGCCCGGGCGTCCAGGAACTCCTGGAGCTCCCAGTCGAGCACCAGTCTTCGGGCCGGGTGGGGCGTGGGGTCGGACAACTCTTCGCTCCTGGCGTGGTCGGAAGGGCGCTGCGCGCGGCACGTGCCCCGGGCGTCCACCCGGTCCGCACCGAACGGAAGGTCACCTCCGACGCCGCGGGCACGCCACGAGCACGCGACCCGACGCTACTGCCGGGAGCCGGCCGCAGTGGTCTGATCGTGCACGGATTCTATGCCGGGGCGCACCGCTCGTCATCCGGCGCCGGCCCGGTGACGCTCGTGCTGCCCTCCCCGACCCCCTCCCTCGGTGCGATCGTGCCCTCCGGGGCAGGCCCCCGGTGCACGGGGAGCACACCCGCCGGTCAGGAGGCCCGGCCGCGGGTCAGGAGGTCCGACCGCCGTCGGCCCGGGCGGCGTGGGCCTGCCACTCCCGGGGCGAGATGCCGTAGGCGTCCCGGAAGGTGCGGCTGAAGTGGGAGTGGCTGACGAACCCCCACCGGTGCGCGACGGCGGCCACGCCGGCCGGCCGGCGGCTCGGCCGCTCCAGGTCACGGCGGCAGGCGTCCAGCCGGCGCTGCCGCACCCACTGGCCCACGGTCGTGCCGTCCTGCTGGAAGAGCTTGTGGAGGTAGCGCACCGAGATGTGCTGCGACCGGGCGATGGAATCGGGCCCCAGACCGGGATCGGCGAGGTTCTCCTCGATGTGGGCGCGGATCCGCGCCAGCAGCTGCGCCGAACCGCCCGGGTCCTCCGGGGCCTCCCGCTCCATCAGCTCGGCGACCAGGACCGCGAGGATGTCGCAGGCGCTGCGCGCGAGGCAGTCGCCCGGCCGGGCCGGGTGCGCCCGGGTGGCGAGGGTCCGCAGGAGCTGGGAGGCGAGCGGGCCGACCCCCTCGCTCCCCCGGGCCACCAGCCCGCCCGTGCGCCGGACGTCGGCGCGGCGGACGCCCAGGTAGAAGCACGGGACGCGGAACCGGACCATCCGGCAGCCGGTGTCCCACAGCAGGCCAGCCGGGTGCGGGGAGGTGCCGATCAGCAGGTCCCCGGGGGCCAGTGCCGTACCGGTGCCGTGGCGCCGGACGAGGGCCGGGCCGTCGAGGTGCAGGACGACGTGGAGGCAGTCCTCCGGGTCGGCGCCGGGGGGCGGGGAGAGGATGTCGATGCAGCCTTCGGAGTCCCGGACGGGCCGGAGGTGGTCGTTCTCTGGGAGGGAAGAGGTTCCCGACGGGATCACGAGGGGCTCCGATCGGTCGGTGGGGGGGTGCCGGGTCAGGGGACGGCCGCCCACCGTGTCGGTGATCAAGGTCGTCCCGGCGCCATTCATACAAGGACCGGAACAGGTCGAACAACGTTCAACAATCGCCGTTCACCGCGACGCGAACCGGCCGGGACGGGGCGCCGCCGGGAGCTCCGGCAGGCCTCCGGCCGGAGCCGGGAAACCGCGAACACACCTTCCGAACAGGGGATTTCGGACCCCGGCCGCCCGGCACCGGCAATCGCGGCGGCCCGCCGGGCGGGCCGGGACCGACGCCGGAGCGGGCCCGCTCCGGCCGCCGAGCGGTGCGCGGACCGGCACGTCGCGGTGCACCGCCGGAACACCGGTCGCCGTTCGCCGCTCCCCCGGGCACCCGCGGGACCCCGGCCCACCCGGCGCCCCGGACGGCGTACCCTCGGGGAGCCGCGAACGGCGGCGGGACGGGACCGTCCGCGGACACGGGCAGGACCGGGCCCGGGCGGTGCGAGGACGAACGGGAAGGCGTCGATGGCAGGGTCGGACGGTCCGCTGTCCCGCAGCGGCCTCCGCGGACGGGAGGCCGAACTCGCGGAGCTCCGGACGCTGATCACCTCGGTGGCCCGCAGCGGGAGCGGCGGGCTGGCCCTGATCCAGGGGGAACCGGGCATCGGCAAGACCACCCTGCTCGCCGAGGCCGTCTCCGGGGCGAGGGCGGCGGGCTTCTCCGTCGGCCTCGGCAGGGCCGACGAGCTGCACCACATCGTGCCCCTCTCCTCCCTCGCCGCCAGCATCCTGCAGGGCGACCCGCCGCTGCTGTCCGGCGACGCCTTCACCGACCTCGCCCGCCACCACGACCAGCGGATCTGGCTGGTGGAGCGCCTGGCGGAGGCGATCGAGGCCAGGGCCGCCGGCACACCGGTGCTGATCTGCCTGGACGACGTGCAGTGGGCCGACGCGCTCAGCCGGTTCGCCCTGCAGCAGCTCCCGTCCCGGTTGCGGACCTCCCCGGTCCTCTGGATCCTGACCGGCCGGCGGGAGCCCGCCGGGGCGGCGGAGGAGATCGTCGCGGCCGCGACCGGCAGCCTGCCGACGGTCACGGTGTCCCTGGGGCCGCTGTCCGGCGCGGCCATCGGCCAGCTCGCCGACGACACCCTCGGCACGGCGGTCGACGCCTGGGTGCGCGATCTCCTCGACGGCGCCGGCGGGAACCCGTTCCTCGCCGTCGAGATGCTGGCCGGGCTGCGGACCGTCGACACCTCGGCGGAGGTCGTGCCCTCCAGGCTGGTGGTGGGCGTGCGCGGCCGTCTGAAGTCCCTGCGGCCGGACACGCTGCGCTTCCTCCAGATGGGAGCGGTGCTCGGACGCCGCTTCGGCTTCCACGACGCCGCCGCGCTCTGCGACCGGCCCGCCGCCGCGCTGATCCCGGCCCTGGAGGAGGCCGTGCGGGCCGGACTCCTGGACGACGACGGCGAACAGCTGGTCTTCCGGCACGACCTGCTGCGCCAGGCCGTCTACGCCGACGTCCCGCCGTCCGCCCGCAAGGCCCTGCACCGCGAGGCGGCGCACCGCCTGGTCGCCGCGGGCCGCCCGCCGGCCGACGCGGTGCCGCACCTCCTGCGGGGCTCGCTGCCCGGGGACGAGGAGGCGGTCGCGCTGCTGCGGCGGGCGGCCGACGACGTGCTGCCGGTCACCCCCGGCCTGGCCGCCGACCTCATCACCCGCGCCCTCGACCTGGTGCCGGCGCCGGGGCCGCTGAGGTTCTCCGTCGGCGAGCAGGCGATCCTCACCCTGACCCGGGCCGGCCGGACCCGGGAGGCGCTGTCGGCGGGCGACCGGCTGCTGGCCGAGCGTCCGCCGCTGGAGGTGTTCGGCCGGCTCCAGGCCGCCCTCGGCGGGACGCTGTGGACCATGGACCTCACCGAGGAACTGCTCCGCCGCACCGAGGCCGCCCTCGGCGCGGGCGGCGCCGCACCGGAGATCTGCGCGCGGCTCGCCGCCCTGCGTGCCCTGGCGCTGTCCCGGGGCCGCGACCTCGCCGCGGCGCGCGAGGCCGGCGAGGGCGCGCTGCGCGACGCCACCGCGGCCGGGGACCGCGAGGCCCACGTGCTGGCGCTCTCCGGGCTCGGCGAGACCGCGCTGAACTCCGGTGAGAACGCCCTCGCACTGACGCGCTTCGCCGCGCTGAGCGCCATCGACTCCGCCTTCCTCCCCGAGGAGGTGGTCGCCCACCTGCACCTGGACGACTTCGGATCCGCCGGGCGCCTGCTCCTGCGGGCGGCCGAGCAGGCCGGGACGGCGACGCGTCAGGCCATGCTGCTCTGGGCGCAGGGCCAGCACGACCTGGGCCTCGGCCGGCTCGACGACGCCGACGCCGGCTTCGCGACCATGGAGCGCCTGGAGAACGAGGTGCGGATCCCGGTCCAGCAGGTGAACGGCCGGGTGATCCGCTCCCGGACCGCCCTGCTGCGCGGCGACCGGGAGGCGGCGCTGGAGCACCTGGCCGCGGCACGGGAAGGTCTGGCGGCCAAGCCCAACCCGGGCAACACGGCCGCGGTCCGCTTCCTGGAGGCCGTCCACGCCGAGGCCGAGGGGGACACCGGGCTCGCCGTCGACCGGATCCGCCAGGTCCAGCGGGAGGGATCCTTCATGCGCTGGCGGCTGCTGCGGGACTGGGTCGACTCCGCGGTCCGGATGTCCCTGCGCGACGGGAACCACGAGCTCGCCGAGGACCTCGCCGCGCAGGCGGAGGCCCACGCCGGGCGCAACCCGTCGGTGCCGACCGCCGCCGGCCTCGCGGCACAGGCCCGCGGACTCGTGCGGAACGACCCCGCGCTGCTCGAACACTCCGTGGAACTCCTCGCGGTGAGCCCCCGTCCACTGGCCCGGGCCGCCGCCTGTGCCGACCTCGGGCGGGCGTTCCTGGCCGCGGGCCGCAAGGACCGGGCGGTGGCCGCGCTGACCCGTGCGCGCGGCACGTTCGCCGAGGCCGGCGCCCATGCCGAGGCGGCGCGTCAGCAGCGCGCGCTGGAGAGCGCCGGGGCCGCGGCGCAGCGGACGGGCGGGGCACCGCGGCCCGTCCGGGGCTGGGGGTCCCTCACCGCCTCCGAGGAGAAGGTGGCCCGCCTGATCGCCCGGGGCCACACCAACCGGTCGGCCGCCGACGAGCTGGTGGTGTCCCCGCACACGGTCAACACCCATCTGACGTCCGTCTTCCGCAAGCTCTCGGTCAGCTCCCGGGTCCAGCTCGCCAACCTCGTGGCGTCCCTGCCCGAACACTGACCGGGCCGAACACTGACCGGGCCGGGCGGTGACCGGGGCGGGCGGTGACCGGGGAACCACCACCGGTCCGGGTTGGTACGTTCACGTGATGCCCGGACGCCCCCGGACCCGGTTGGCTGGGGCATCCACTCCCCCGCCCCGTCGGAGGTCACCGGCATGCGCAGCGCCACCCCCGTTCGGCCGACCGTCGTCCTGGTGCACGGGGCGTTCGCCGACGCCTCGTGCTGGGCGGGGGTCGCCGAGCGGCTCCACGCCGCCGGAGCGGCCGTGCGCGCCCCCGCGAACCCGCTGCGCGGGCTGGAGGAGGACGCGGCGCACCTCCGGAACGTGCTCCGGGACGTCGACGGCCCGGTCGTGCTGGTCGGCCACGGCTACGGCGGCGCGGTGATCACCCACGCGGCGACCGACGCCGAGAACGTCGTGGCCCTGTGCTACGCCGCCGCGTTCGGCCTCGACACCGGCGAGTGCGTCCGGGACATCTCGAACCGCTTCGCGCGCTCACCGGTCTCCGACGCGACCGTCACCGCGGCCCTTCCCGGCGAGCCGCCCGGCGGCCCCGGCAGCGGACTGCGGATCAGCGACGAGCACTTCCCCCAGCTGTACGCCGGCGACCTGCCGCCCGCGACCGCGCGGGCGCTGTCCGCGGCGCAGCGCCCGGTCGCCCCCGGCGCACTGACCTCCGGGTCGGGCCCGCCGGCCTGGGCGTCCAGACCGTGCTGGTACGCCATCGCGACCGCCGACCGCCTGCTCGACCCGGCCGCCCAGCGCTTCATGGCGCAGCGCATGGCGGCCACCGAGCACCCGGTGGACGCCTCGCACGCCGTGGTGCGGTCCCGGCCGGACGCCGTGGCGGCGATGATCCTGGAGGCCGTCGGGCGCACCTGCGACGACGGTGCGCGGGAGGGGTTCCGGACACCCCGCACGGAGGGGAACCCCCGGGGTGTTTAAATGGCGTTCAAACGGGAGATCGCGACCGGACCGCTTCCGCGGGCCCGGCGCCGCTCCGGTTCCGCGCACGACCGGCCCCGGTCGCCCCGTCACCCCGGAAGGCACCAGCATGACGTCACCGGCCGGACCGCCGGTGCGGCGGATCGCCGCCCTCCTGACCGGAACCGCCGTCCTGCTGTCGGCCCTCGCCGGGTGCGCCGGCGGTGCCGGCTCCCGGTCCGCCGGGGGCGAGGTCACCTCGATCACCGCGCTCGACTACTACACCGACGAGCCCGAGCACGCCCAGTGGGGCGCGCTGCTCGACGAGTGCGGCCGGAGTGCCGGCGTGACGGTCGAGCGGACCAGCGTCCCCGGGGCGTCCCTCGTCCCCAAGGTCCTCCAGCAGATCTCCTCGCGGACCCTGCCGGATCTGCTGATGCTCGACAACCCGGACCTCCAGCAGATCGCCCGGACCGGCGCGCTGGCCCCGCTGGACGGGTTCGGCATCGACGCCGACGGGTTCGCCGAGGGCATCCGCTCGGCGGGCAGCTACCGGGGGAAGGTGTACGGGCTGGCCCCCAACGTCAGCACCGTCGCCCTCGTCTACGACAAGGACGTGCTCGCCGAGGCCGGCGTGGCCGTGCCGACGACCTGGGACGAGCTGAAGGCCGCCGCCGCCGCGCTCACCCGCCCCGGGCGCTACGGCCTGGCGGTCGACGCGAACGCCACCTTCGAGGGGACCTGGCAGTTCCTGCCCTTCCTGTGGTCCAACGGCGGCGACGAGCGGCGGCTGGACACCCCCGAGGCCGCCCAGGCGCTCCGGCTCTGGGTCGACCTGGTGAACAGCGGGTCGATGTCGAAGTCCGTACTGAACTGGACGCAGGCCGACGTCCACGACCAGTTCGTCGCCGGCCGGGCCGCCATGATGATCAACGGCCCCTGGCGGATCCCCGCCCTGAACCAGCAGCCGGGCCTGCACTGGGACGTCGCACCCGTCCCCGTCCCCCGGCCGGGCCTGACCCCGGTGACCCCGCTCGGCGGCGAGGTGTGGACGGTCCCCGGGGGTCCGTCGAAGGCCCGGCAGGAGAAGGCCGCCCGGGTGCTCGCCTGTCTGAACACCTCGTCGAGCATGCTCACCCTGGCCGGGGACCACTTCACCGTGCCCTCCCGGACCGCGGTCGCCGCCCAGTACGCGGAACGGACGCCCTCGATGGCCGCCTTCGTCCGGAGCGTGGCGGCGGCCCGCTCGCGGACCGCCGGGCTCGGCGTCGAGTGGCCCGCCGCCGCCACGGCGATCTACACCGCGGTCCAGTCCGCGCTGACCGGCGAGCGCACCCCGGAGGAGGCCCTCGGGCATGCGCAGCGGCTCGCGACCGGCGGCTGACCGCCGCCCGGCGCGGTTCGGGGAGCGGGCCGCGCAGTGGCTGTTCGTCGCGCCGGCCGCGGCCTACCTGGTGCTGTTCTTCGGCGGCCCGCTCGCCGGGAACCTCGTGAGGAGCTTCCAGGAGTACACGGTGACGAGCTTCCACACGGGTGGGGCGCCGTTCGTCGGGCTGCGGAACTACACGGCGGTCCTCTCCTCGGAGCTGTTCCCCGGGACGCTGCTGACCACGGTCCTGTTCACCGCCGGCTCGGTCCTGGGACAGTTCGTCCTCGGTCTGGCCCTCGCGCTGTTCTTCCGGCGCAGCTTCCCGCTCAACGGGCTGCTGCGCTCGCTCCTCCTGCTGCCGTGGCTGCTGCCGCTGGTCGCCTCCGGAACCGTCTGGCGGTGGATGCTCGACACCGACACGGGAGCCGTCAACGCGGTGCTGCGCGGCCTGCACCTCTCCTCCTCCGGCGTCCCCTGGCTCACCGGCACCTCGCAGGCACTGCTGTCGGTGGTCCTGGTCAACATCTGGGTCGGCGTCCCCTTCAACACCGCCCTGCTGTACGGCGGTCTGCGGGAGATCCCCGCCCAGCTGCACGAGGCCGCGAAGCTGGACGGCGCCGGGCCGTGGGCCTCGTTCCGCCACGTCACCTGGCCGCTGCTGCGGCCGGTGGCGGGTGTCGTGCTGGTGCTGGGCGTGGTGTACACGCTCAAGGTGCTGGACATCGTCCTGGTGGTGACCGGCGGCGGGCCGGCCAACGCCACGGAGACCCTCGCCACCCGGTCCTACGAGCTGTCCTTCCGACAGTTCGACTTCGGCCGCGGCGCCGCGACGGGCAACCTGCTCCTGCTCCTGTCCTTCGTGTTCGCGCTCGTCCACCTGCGCGCCGGACGGCTCGCCGGGACCGCCGGGGCGGGGGCACCGTGAAGCGCGCGCCCGGCCGCCGCGGACGGCGGTCCACCCGGTGGGCGTCCACCGTCGTCGGGACCCTCCTGCTCGCGCTGATGCTCCTCCCCGTCTACTGGATGGTGAACGCCTCCCTCCAGCCGGCCGGCAGCCGCGTGCGGGGAGGGTGGTTCCCGCACGACCCCGACTTCGGCGGCTACGCCACCGCACTGCGCGACCAGGGGCCCAACCTCGTCACCAGCCTCGTCGTCTCCCTCGGCAGCGTGGCGCTCAGCCTCTCGCTCGCCGCGCCGGCGGCCTACGCACTGGCCCGGTTCCGGCTGCGCGGGACGAGACTCGTGCTCCTCGGCGTGCTGGTCACCCAGGCGGTGCCGGGCATCGTCGTGGCCAACTCCCTCTACGGCGTCTACAACGATCTGGGGCTGCTGAACTCCCGCCTCGGGCTGGTCCTCGCGGACTCCACCGCCGGGGTCCCCTTCGCGCTCCTCGTCCTGCACGCGTTCATGCGGAGCATTCCCGGGGAGATCATCGAGGCCGCTCGCGTGGACGGCGCCGGGCCGCTGCGGGTCTTCCGCTCCGTGGTGCTGCCGCTGAGCAGGAACGCCCTGATCACGTCGGCCGTCTTCACCTTCCTCTTCACCTGGGGCGACCTCCTCTTCGCCCTCACCCTGACCACCACCGACACGGTCCGGCCGGTCACCCTGGGCGTCTACCAGTACCTCGGCGCCCACACCGACCGCTGGAACGCCGTCATGGCCACCGCCGTCCTCGCCTCCGTTCCCGCCGCCGTGCTGCTCGTCCTCGCCCAGCGCCACCTCGCCGGCGCCGCCACCGAGGGGGCCCTGCGGTGAGGGGCTGCCGGAACCGGCCCGGTCGGCTCCCGGATCCAGTAGGTTCACGCGATGTCCCGCCGCCGGCCCGCTGGCAGGGTGGTGTCCCGGAAGGCACACCAGCGGAAGGACCGGAGTCCATGACACCCGGCGTTCAGGACGTCAGGGAGGGCAGCACGTGCCTCTCCACCGCGCCGCTGGCCGCCGCCGAGCGGGCGGAGGTCTGGCACCAGGCGGTGACCCACACCTTCGTGCCGATGTCGGTGCGTTTCCTGGAGGAGACGCCGTCCCCGGGCACGATCGTCAGCCACCGGCTGGGCCCGGTGCGGATATCGAGGATCCAGGCGGGGCCGCAGGTGGTGACGCGCGGCGCGCGCATGATCTCCGCGGGCGGGCCGCCCTCGATCATCTTGAGCATCCAGGAACGCGGCACCTCGCTCAAGGAGCAGGACGGCCGGGAGTCGGTGATCCGGCCGGGCGAGTTCTCCTTCACCGATTCGTCCCGCGTCTTCCGGAAGAAGGTCGACGAGGACTTCGCCTTCACCTCCTTCCACTTCCCCCGCGCGGAGCTGGACGTGCCGGAGAAGGCCCTGCGGGAGCTGACCGCCACCGCGTTCAGCCGCGCCGAGGGCAGTGCCGCGCTCCTGGCGACCTACCTGACGCAGATGGCGCACGAGGCGGAGCGGCTGGACGAGGGCGTCGGGCGCCGCGCCGCCGCGACGGCGCTCGACCTGCTGGCGCTGCTCGTCGACGACCGGAGCGGGCAGTCACGGCCGCAGGAGTCGCAGAGCGCGGCCTCGTTGGAGCGGGTCAAGGACCACATCCTGCGGAACCTCCGCGACCCGGGCCTCTCGCCCTCCGGCATCGCCGAGGCGAACCACATGTCGCTGCGCCTCCTCCACAAGCTGTTCCAGCAGGAGGGCGTCAGCCTCGGCACCTGGATCCGCACCCAGCGCCTGGAGCGGTGCAGCCGGGACCTCCTGCGGCCGATGGCCGAGGAGCTCGGGGTGGCGGGGATCGCCCGGCGCTGGGGCTTCGCCAACTCCAGTCACTTCAGCCGTACCTTCCGCGAGGCGTACGGCGTCTCCCCCCGGGACTGGCAGGTCGGCGCCGGGGCGACGGACCGAGGCGGACGGGCAGAGGCGCCGGACTGAGGCGCCGGCCCCCGGCCGGCGGAGTGCGTCCAGCCGGATCTCCTCCCACGCGAAGGCGCCGGTCCCTGGCCTGACCACGGCGGCGGTGAACCGTCCGTACCAGCGGCCGGTGCCCTCGACCCGGGCCGGATCGTCGACCCC
>NZ_JBHJRC010000286.1:0-10732 GCF_042261735.1 Kitasatospora sp. NPDC056327
GGTGCCGGACGTGTCGTCCGGCACCGGCCCTTTCGTCCGTCCGGTGACTGCGCGTTCGGGCAGCCGTGTCCGTCAGGGCCCGCACCTCCGGGCCCTCCGGTCCGGCTCCCCGGCGTTCGGCCCCGTGCCCGGGCCCCCGTGCGTCCGCCGGTCCGGGCCTTCAGGCCGTCAGTTCGGCGAGCATCGCCTCGCGGAAGCGCAGCGTCCCGGCCAGCCGGGTGAAGGTCTCGCCCCAGGCGGTGCCGGGGGCGGCCCCGGCGGCCAGTTCCTCGACGGCCGCGGCGGTCTGCGGGGACAGCGCGCGCTCGGTCATGCCCAGCACCCCGCTGTGGCTCCACGGGTAGGCGCCCGAGCCGGCGGCCCGGGCCAGCGCCTCGACCACCGCGGTGGAGAGCGGCGGCGTCCACGGGGTGGTGCAGGCGCCGAGCAGCTGGAAGGCGTCGCCCAGACCGTGCGCCTCGATGAACGCGGCCGTCCAGACGGCCCGTTCGGCGGGCGGGAGCACGGCGAGCAGCTTGGCCGGGGCGCCGGTGGTGCGGGCCGTGCGCCCGGGGCCGGGGACGGGCGCCGGGCCGAGCAGGGCGCGGGCCCAGTCGGCGTCCTGCTGGCGCACGGCCGCCCGGGCCCAGGCCTCACGGAGGTCGTCGGCCCAGGTGCTGCTGGTCTCGTCGATGGCGTCGCCGACCCGCAGGGCGAGCAGCCGTGCGGGTGTCAGACCGGTGTGCGCCGACCAGAGGGCGAGCGGTGCGGCGGCGATCACCTCGCCGAACCACCAGGCCCGTTCGCCGCGCCCGGTGGGCGACTTGGGGGGTATGCCGTCGCGCTGCATGGCCGGGTCGCACGCGGTGGGCGGGGTGACCAGCAGGTGCGTGCCGTGCGGGGAGAGGCGCACGGCGGCGCGGGCGCGCTCGGCCATCCGGGCGGCCAGGGCGGAGCCGGGCAGCGTGGAGAGCAGTTCGGCGGCGGTGGCCCGGACGTTCTTGCTGCGGTCGCCGAGCGCGGCCTCCAGGAAGGGCTCGTCGGCGAGCGAGAGGCCGTCCTGGAGGGAGTCCAGGAACAGCAGCCGGTCCTCGGCGCGCTCGGTGGGCCAGGTGCCGTGCAGCAGCGCCAGGCCGGCCGCCGGGTCGCGGCGTCGGAGCAGGGTGAGGTGGGCGACCCGCTCGGCGAACAGGCCCTCGTGCCAGAGGCGGTCGCCCTCGGCGGACGGGGTGCCGTCGACCGGCCGGGTGCCCTCGACCGGTGCCGGAGCCGGTGCCGTCGTCGGTGCCGGGCCCGTCTGCCGGGCCGGCCCGGGCTCCGGGGCCGGTGCGGGGGCGGCGCGCTGCACGAACCGCCAGTCCGGATTGCGCTCGGCGAGCCAGCGGCCGAGCGGACCGGCCAGCGCGACCGCGTCCGGGCGCAGTTCGCTGCGCGCCCGGGCGGCGTCGAGCAGGGCCGGCACCTGGGCGGCCGGCACCCGGTAGCCGCGGTCCCGCGCCGTGGCGAGCCACTGCGGGAGCAGTTCGCCGAGGTTGGCGAGGACGCCGCTGCCGCCGCCGCGGGTGGAGAGCAGCAGCGAGAGCCGGCGGGCGGCGGCGGCCGGCGGCTCGGGGCGGGGGTCCTCGGCGGCGGGCCGCCCGGCCGGGCCGTCGGCGGCGGTGGGCAGCGCCCCGGCCCGGCGCCGGACCGTCTCCAGGGCGGCCAGTTCCAGCAGTGCGGTGGCCGGGTCGGCGAGGTCCACGGCGCCGTCGTACGGGGCGGCCGGGTCGGGCGCGGGGAGCGGCCGGCGGTCGGTGCCCAGCAGGGCGGTGGTCTGCAGGGACTCCCAGGGGTCGGGCACGGGGCCTCCTCCTCCGGTGGAACGGGTGCGGATGGGTGTCGGGGCGGTCCCGCCGGCCGTCGGGCCGGGCCGGCCGCGGAGGTCGCTCAGGGGGTGGTGAGGCCGATCGGCCGGCCGTCCCGCCCCCAGGCGGTGACCGGCGCGAAGCCGCGGTGGCCGTACTCGCCGAAGACGGTGAGCGGGCGCCCGGTGGAGACGGCGGCGAGCCGCCACAGGGCGGCCTCGGGGACGGCGGCGCGGTGCACCGGGACCAGGTGCCGGCCGTCGGTGAGGTGCCAGCCCTCGTCGGAGAGCACCGGCACGACCTCGCCGAGCACGGTCGGCCAGGCGTCCAGCCACGGGTCGTCGGCCACCGCGTCGCCGTAGCCGGCGACCGCCTCGGCCACGGTCAGACCGGGCGGCGGGGTGTCGGACGCGGCCTCGGGCGCGCCGTGGCGGATGCCGAGGACGGCCCGCAGCGGCCGGGCGCCCGGGTGGAAGGCCAGCTCCGCCTCGACCACCTGGCCGGTGGGCAGGGCGAGTTCGGGCGCCTGCCCGGGGCGGCCGAAGGCGAGCAGCAGGGCCGGGCGGCCGGTCTTGGCGCCGCGCAGCCAGAGCCGGCGGGTGGTCAGCCGTTCGTCGGTCGTGTCCCGGCTGCCGAGCACCTGCCAGCGGTCCCGGACGGTCGGGCCGGCCAGCAGCTCGGCGGTCTCGGTGGTGTAGCCGACCCGGGTGCGCACGGTCGCGGCGAGCTGCTCGGGCAGTTCGTCGAGCCGGGTCGCGGCGGTGGCGAGCAGGTGGAGCATCGCGTACTCCTCCAGCAGCCCCTGCTGCGGCACCGCGTCCAGCTCGCGGACCCGGGTGGCCAGGCCGGGGGCCTGGGCGTCGACCATGCGGGCCGCGACCTCCTCCCAGGGCCCCGCCGTGGACTGGTCGGCCAGGCCGTGCCGGACCCGGTCGGCGAGCCGCAGCCGCAGCTCGGCGGCGCCGGCCGCGACCCGGGCGGAGCGCTTCTCGGCGCGGCGCCGCACGGCGGCCGGGTCGGCCGGGGCCTCCGGCCGCGCCGCCCGCTGCCCGGCCCGCTCCCGGCGGTCCTTCAGCCACCCGGCGGCCCAGTCGGCGGGTTCGGCACCGTCGGGCACCGAGCCGGGGGAGCCGCTCCAGAGCAGCAGCAGCCCCAGGGCGTGCTTGCAGGGGAACTTCCGGCTCGGGCAACTGCACTGGTAGGCGGGCGTGGCGAGCTCGACGACCGTGCGGTAGGGCGTGCTGCCGCTGCCCCGGCACTCGCCCCAGACCGCGTCGCCGTCGGTGCCCGTGGCCGACCAGGGGGCGGGCGTGGAGAGCTTGCCCGCGGCCTTCCGCGAGGCGGCGTCGGGCGCGAGGGACAGGACGTGTTCGGTGCTCCAGCGTTCCTCCATGCCGACGACGTTAGGCGGCGCCACTGACAGCCGGCCTGACGCCCGGAAGGCCCCGGCTGAGGGACGGTCAGGATTGTCAGTGGCCGGGTGCAAGGTGGTCACCGCAGGCCGGGACGCCGACCTGGCTCCCCCCGATCACCTCGCCGCCCGGGCATCCGTGTGCCCGCCGGCCGACCCGAAGGAGCCCCGATGACCGATGTCGCGACCGAGGTCCTGCGCCGGCACGCCGAGGAGGCGTTCGCCGGTGAGCTCGCCGCGCTGGCCGCCCAGGACGACCGTCCGCGCCCGGAGCGCTGGCGGCTCTCCCCGTGGGCCGTCGCCACCTACCTGCTGGGCGGCGAGCTGCCCGACGGCACCGTGATCACCCCCAAGTACATCGGCCCGCGGCGGGTGGTGGAGGTCGCCGTGACCACGCTCGCCACCGACCGGGCGCTGCTGCTGCTCGGAGTGCCGGGCACCGCCAAGACCTGGGTCTCCGAGCACCTGGCCGCCGCGATCAGCGGGGACTCGACCCTGCTGGTGCAGGGCACCGCCGGCACCCCCGAGGAGGCCGTCCGGTACGGCTGGAACTACGCGCAGCTGCTCACCAACGGGCCCAGCCGGGACGCGCTCGTCCCCTCGCCGCTGATGCGGGCGATGGCGGAGGGCCGGATCGCCCGGGTCGAGGAGCTGACCCGCATCCCGGCGGACGTGCAGGACAGTCTGATCACCATCCTGTCGGAGAAGACCCTGCCGATCCCGGAGCTGGGCACCGAGACCCAGGCCGTCCGCGGCTTCAACCTGATCGCCACCGCCAACGACCGCGACCGCGGGGTCAACGAGCTGTCCAGCGCCCTGCGCCGGCGCTTCAACACCGTGGTGCTGCCGCTGCCCGGCTCGCTGGAGGAGGAGGTCGAGATCGTCAGCCGCCGGGTCGAGCAGCTCGGCCGCTCCCTCCAACTGCCCGAACTGCCCGGCGGCGCCGAGGAGATAAGGCGCGTGGTGACCGTCTTCCGGGAGCTGCGGGCCGGGATCACCGCCGACGGCCGGACCAAGGTGAAGACCCCCAGCGGCACCCTGTCCACCGCCGAGGCCATCTCGGTGGTCACCAACGGCATGGCGCTCGCCGCGCACTTCGGCGACGGCGTGCTGCGGGCCGGCGACGTCGCGGCCGGCGTGGTCGGGGCGGTGGTCCGCGACCCGGCCACCGACCAGCAGATCTGGCGCGAGTACGTCGAGGGCGTCCTCCGCGAGCGCGAGGGCTGGAAGGACTTCTACCGCGCCGCCCGTGAGAACGCCCGCTGAGCGGCACGGCCGCGGGGCGCGACCGGGAAGGGGCACGACGTGAACGGCACGACCGCAGGCTCGGAGATCTCGGGAACCCCGGGAGGGAGGGCGCGATGAGCGCAGAGGTGACGTTGCTGGGCGTGCGGCACCACGGGCCGGGCTCCGCCCGCTCGGTGGCCGCCGCACTGGAGCACCTGCGGCCGGACGCGGTCCTGGTGGAGGGCCCGCCGGAGGCCGACCCGATCCTCGCACTGGCCGCCCGCGAGGACATGGTGCCGCCGGTCGCCCTGCTGGCCCACGCGGCCGACGACCCGGCCCGGGCCGCGTTCTGGCCGTACGCCGAGTTCTCGCCGGAGTGGGTGGCGATCCGCTGGGCGACGGGGCACGGCGTCCCGCTGCACTTCATCGACCTGCCGGCCGGCCACCTCCTCGCCGACGGGCCGGACCCGGCGGACGGCACGGACGGAGCCGGCGACGGCGGAGGGGACGACGGGGCCGAGGGAGGCGGGGACGGCGGCGGGGACCTGCCGCGCGACCCGATCGCCACGCTCGCCGCGGCGGCGGGCCACGACGACCCGGAACGGTGGTGGGAGGACGTCGTCGAGCACCGCCGCCCCGGCGACGACCCGCTCGCCCCCTTCACGGCCGTCGCCGAGGCGATGACCGCCCTGCGCGAGGACGGCGGCGGCGCGAGCCGCCGCGACGAACGGCGCGAGGCGTACATGCGCCGGCAGATCCGCGCCGCCCGCCGGGCCGGCCACCGCCGGATCGCCGTGGTCTGCGGGGCCTTCCACGTGCCCGCGCTGGCCCGGATGCCGAGCGTCGCGCACGACCGGGCGCTGCTGGCCGGACTCCCGCGGAAGGTGCGGACCGAGATCACCTGGGTCCCGTGGACGCACCGCCGGCTCTCCGGGCTCACCGGCTACGGCGCCGGGATCGTCTCCCCCGGCTGGTACCACCACCTGCACCGCACGGACGGCGACCCGCTGCCCGGCTGGCTCACCCGGGCCGCCGCCCTGCTCCGCGCCGAGGACCACCCGGTCTCCTCCGCGCACGTCATCGAGGCCGTCCGGCTGGCCCGGACCCTGGCGGTGCTGCGCGGCCGCCCGCTCGCCGGACTCACCGAGACCCTGGACGCCGTCCGCTCGGTGATGTGCGACGGCTCCGAAGTCGCCCTCGCGCTCGTCCGGGACCGCCTGGTGATCGGCGACGCGCTCGGCGAGGTGCCCGACGAGGCGCCCGCCGTCCCGCTCCAGCGCGACCTCACCAGGCTCCAGCGCACCCTGCGGCTCAAGCCCGCGCCCGAGCCCCGCGACCTCGACCTCGACCTGCGCGGGGAGACCGACGCGGCCCGCTCCCGGCTGCTGCACCGGCTGCGGCTGCTCGGGGTCGACTGGGGTGTCCCGGGCCGCTCCCCGGTCGCCTCCACCGGCACCTTCCGGGAGAGCTGGCGGCTCTGCTGGCAGCCCGACTTCGCCGTCCGGATCGCCGAGGCCGCCCAGTGGGGCACCACCGTCGAGCGGGCCGCCGCCGGAAAGGCCGTCGGCACGGCCCGGACCGCGGCCGAACTCTCCGAGCTCACCGCACTGGTGGAGAACTGCCTGGTGGCCGGGCTGGCCGGGGCGCTGCCCGCCGTGATGCGGGTGCTCGCCGACCGCGCCGCCCTGGACACCGATGTCGCCCACCTGGCCGGCGCGCTGCCCGCGCTGGTCCGCGCGCTGCGCTACGGAGACGTCCGGGGCACCGACCACGGCGCGCTCGCCGGGGTGGCCGGCGGACTCGCCGACCGGATCTGCGTCGGACTGCCGCCCGCCTGCACCGGCCTGGACGCCGCCGGCGCCGCCCTGATGCGCGGTCACCTCGACGACGTGCACGGCGCGATCGGCCTGCTCGACCCGGCCGACGGCCTCGCCGACCGCTGGGCCGGCACGCTGCGCGCGCTCGCCCGGCGCGAGCCGTCCGGCGGACCGGCCACCGGGGTCCCCGGTCTGCTGCGCGGCCGGGCCGTCCGGCTGCTGCTGGACGACGGCAGGCTCGACTCCGAGGAGGCCGGCCGGCGGCTCGGCCTGGTGCTGTCCACCGCCAACAGCCCGGCGGACGCGGCCGGCTGGATCGAGGGCTTCCTCACCGGGGGCGGCGCGCTGCTGCTCCACGACCCCCGGCTGCTCGGGCTGCTCGACGACTGGCTGACCGGCGTCCCGGCGGAGGTCTTCACGGACGTGCTGCCGCTGCTGCGCCGGACCTTCACCACCCTGGAGGCCGGGGTCCGGCGGACCGTCGGCGGCCGGGTGGCGGCCGGCCCGGTCGGGACCGGTCCGGCCGAACCCGCCGGGGAGGCCGTCGAGCTGGACCGGGCACGGGCCGGCGCCGCGCTGCCCGTGGTCGCGCTGCTGCTCGGACTTCCGGTCCGGCCGGGCGCGCCGGCCGGACCGCCCGGCGCCCGGCCGAGGATCCCCCGGCAGCCCGGGGGCCGCGACACCTGACGGTGTCCGTCCGTCCCTGTCCGTACCTGTCCGTCCCCGTCCGCAGACCGCACCCGGAGGAGCCCCGATGGCAGCCAGCACTCCCGCCCCCGACACCGCCGCGCCCGCCTCCGACTCCGCCGCCGACGAGCGGCTGCGCCGCTGGCGGCTGGTCCTCGGCGGCGAGGCGGACGGCACCGGCCGCGCCCTGCACGGCCGGGACGCCGCGATGGACGGCGCCCTCGCCGCGCTCTACCGGGGCGCCCCCGAGGAGGGCCGGTCCGGACAGCCGCGCGCCGGCCGCCGCAGTGCCGGCCTCGGCGGCTCGGCCCCGCAGGTGGCCCGCTGGTTGGGCGACATCCGCGAGTACTTCCCGGCCACCGTGGTCCAGCTGATGCAGCAGGACGCCATCACCCGGCTCGGCCTGGAGCAGTTGCTGCTGGAGCCCGAGATGCTGGAGGCCGTCGAACCGGACGTCCACCTGGTCGGCACGCTGCTCTCGCTCAAGCACGCGCTGCCCGAGACCACCCGGGAGACCGCCCGCGCGGTCGTCGGCCGGGTGGTCGCCGACCTGGAGCGCCGGCTCGCCGACCGCACCCGGGCCACCCTGGGCGGTGCGCTGGACCGCAGTGCCCGGGTCGACCGCCCCCGCCACCGTGACATCGACTGGGGCCGCACCATCCGGGCCAACCTCGGGAACTACCTGCCCGAGCACGGCACGGTCGTCCCCGAGCGGCTGGTCGGCCACGCCCGCGCCCACCGCGCGGTGAGGAAGGACGTCATCCTCTGCATCGACCAGTCCGGCTCGATGGCGCCGTCCGTGGTGCACTCGGCGGTGTTCGGCGCGGTGCTCGCCTCGATGAGGAGCCTGGACACCCGGCTGGTCGTCTTCGACACCTCGGTGGTCGACCTCACCGAGCAGCTCACCGATCCGGTCGACGTGCTGTTCGCGACCCGGCTCGGCGGCGGCACCGACATCAACCGGGCCCTCGCCTACTGCCAGTCCCGGATCACCCGGCCGGCCGAGACGGTCGTGGTGCTGATCAGCGACCTCTACGAGGGCGGCATCCGGGACGGGATGCTCAAGCGGGTCGCCGCGATGAAGGCGGCCGGCGTCCAGTTCATCGCCCTGCTGGCGCTCTCCGACGAGGGCGCGCCCGCGTACGACCACGCGCACGCCGCCGCACTGGCCGCGCTCGGCGCCCCGGCCTTCGCCTGCACCCCCGACGTCTTCCCGGAGATCATGGCGGCGGCGATCGAGAAGCGCCCGATCCCGGTCCCGGACCAGGGGGTGTGAACGGAGCCGGCGACGGCCCGGACGGCACGTCCGTCAACGGGCCGGAGCCGTCCTCACCCGAACGGTGTAACGCGAGGTGCGGGCGGGTGGACGGCCCGGTCCGGGCGCCCGGCGTGCGCCCCCCGGGTCGTCTGTGACGGTTCTCACCCAAGACGGGCGGGCCCCGGGCGAAACACGCCCGTCGTACGGGGATAACCTGCCAGACGGACGTGACGCGCGTGTTGATTGACGTGTGCGCCCGTGGCTGTGTGGGCCGCAAGGCCGTACTTCTGCGTACCCGCACCGCCCCGACGACCCGCAGCGAAGATCCTGCCGTGGCACGCTCGTAGAGACACAATCCGCGACCACGAACAAGGACAAACACGTGGACCTGTTCGAGTACCAGGCGAGGGACCTCTTCGCCAAGCACGGCGTGCCCGTGCTTGACGGCGATGTCATCGAGACCCCCGAAGCGGCTCGGGCCATCGCCGAGCGCTTCGGCGGCCGCGCCGTCGTCAAGGCTCAGGTGAAGGTGGGTGGCCGAGGCAAGGCCGGTGGCGTGAAGCTCGCCGCCGACCCGGCCGACGCCGTCGCCAAGGCCGAGCAGATCCTCGGCATGGACATCAAGGGTCACACCGTTCACAAGGTGATGCTGGCCCAGACCGCGGACATCAAGGACGAGTACTACGTCTCGTTCCTGCTCGACCGCACCAACCGCACCTTCCTGGCCATGGCCAGCGTCGAGGGCGGTGTGGAGATCGAGGTCGTCGCGGAGCAGAACCCCGACGCGCTCGCCAAGATCCCGGTCGACGCCAACGAGGGTGTGACCCCGGAGAAGGCCGCCGAGATCGTCGCCGCGGCGAAGTTCCCGGCCGAGGTCGCCGACCAGGTCGCCGACGTCCTGCAGCAGCTGTGGACCGTCTTCATCAAGGAGGACGCCCTTCTCGTCGAGGTCAACCCGCTGATCAAGTCCGGTGACGGCAAGATCATCGCGCTCGACGGCAAGGTCTCCCTGGACGAGAACGCCGAGTTCCGCCAGCCGGAGCACGAGGCGCTGGAGGACAAGGCCGCCGCCAACCCGCTGGAGGCCGCGGCCAAGGCCAAGGGCCTCAACTACGTCAAGCTCGACGGCGAGGTCGGCATCATCGGCAACGGCGCGGGTCTCGTGATGAGCACCCTCGACGTGGTCGCGTACGCCGGCGAGAAGCACGGCAACGTCAAGCCCGCCAACTTCCTCGACATCGGTGGCGGCGCCTCCGCCGAGGTCATGGCGAACGGCCTGGAGATCATCCTCGGCGACACCGACGTCAAGTCGGTCTTCGTCAACGTCTTCGGCGGCATCACCGCGTGCGACGCGGTCGCCAACGGCATCGTGCAGGCCCTCGCCCTCCTTGAGGAGAAGGGCGAGGCGGTCACCAAGCCGCTGGTCGTCCGCCTCGACGGCAACAACGCCGAGCTGGGCCGGCAGATCCTGACCGACGCCAACCACCCGCTCGTCGAGCAGGTGGACACCATGGACGGTGCGGCCGACCGCGCCGCCGAGCTGGCCAACAAGTAAGGAAGGGGACTTTCACACCATGGCTATCTTCCTTACCAAGGACAGCAAGGTCATCGTCCAGGGCATGACCGGCTCCGAGGGCATGAAGCACACCCGCCGCATGCTCGCCTCCGGCACCCGGATCGTCGGCGGTGTCAACCCGCGCAAGGCCGGCACCACCGTGGACGTCGACGGCACCGAGGTGCCCGTCTTCGGCACCGTCGCCGAGGCCATCGAGAAGACCGGTGCCGACGTCACCGTCATCTTCGTCCCGCCGGCGCACACCAAGAGCGCCGTCGTCGAGGCCATCGACGCCGAGATCGGCCTGGCCGTCGTGATCACCGAGGGCGTCCCGGTGCACGACACCGCCGCCTTCTGGGCCCACGCCGGCGCGAAGGGCAACAAGACCCGGATCATCGGCCCGAACTGCCCCGGCCTGATCAGCCCCGGACAGTCGAACGCCGGCATCATCCCGGCCGACATCACCAAGGCCGGCAAGATCGGCCTGGTCTCGAAGTCCGGCACCCTGACCTACCAGCTCATGTACGAGCTGCGGGACATCGGCTTCACCTCGGCCGTGGGCATCGGCGGTGACCCGGTCATCGGCACCACCCACATCGACGCCCTCAAGGCGTTCCAGGAGGACCCGGAGACCGAGCTCATCGTCATGATCGGTGAGATCGGCGGCGACGCCGAGGAGCGGGCCGCGGCCTTCATCAAGGAGAACGTGACCAAGCCGGTCGTCGGCTACGTCGCGGGCTTCACCGCCCCCGAGGGCAAGACCATGGGCCACGCCGGCGCCATCGTCTCCGGCTCCTCGGGCACCGCCCAGGCGAAGAAGGAGGCCCTTGAGGCCGCCGGTGTCAAGGTCGGCAAGACGCCGTCCGAGACCGCCCGCCTGGCCCGTGAGCTCTTCCAGGGCTGACGCCCTCCCGCTCGCGACCCCGCGCCCCCGCCCGGACCTCCGGGCGGGGG
>NZ_JBHJRC010000287.1:0-10588 GCF_042261735.1 Kitasatospora sp. NPDC056327
GGCCGCGGGGGTGTGACCGGGGCCCGCTCCGCCCCGACCGGATCGTCGGGCCGGACCGGTCAGACGATCCGGTCGGGGCGGGTGTAGACGTTGGCGCCCTCGCCGCGCAGGAAGCCCACCAGGGTCAGGCCCAGCTCCTCGGCGAGGTCCGCGGCCAGCGAGGACGGCGCCGAGACGGCGGCCAGCAGCGGCGCGCCGGCCAGTGCCGCTTTCTGGGTCAGCTCGAACGAGGCCCGGCCGCTGACCAGGAGCACGTGTCCGGTCAGCGGCAGCCGATCCTCGCGCAGCGCCCAGCCGACCACCTTGTCCACCGCGTTGTGCCGCCCCACGTCCTCGCGGGCGCAGAGCAGTTCGCCGGTCCGGCCGTCGAACAGGCCGGCGGCGTGCAGGCCGCCGGTGGAGTCGAAGGTCCGCTGGGCGGCGCGCAGCCGCTCGGGCAGTGCGTACAGCAGGGTGGGCGGGACGGTCAGCGGGTCGTCGCCGACCGGGTGGCGCACATGGGTGCGCACCGCGTCCACGGTGTCCCGGCCGCACAGGCCGCAGGCGCTGGTGGTCAGCAGGTTGCGGTGGGCGGAGAGCGGCAGCGCCCGGGCGGCGCCGCGCAGCGTCGCGTCCACCACGTTGTAGGTGTTGGCGCCGTCCTCGTCGGTGCCGGCGCAGTAGCGCAGCGCGGCGAGGTCCTCGGCGCGGTGGACGAGGCCCTCGCCGACCAGGAAGCCGGCCACCAGGTCGAAGTCCTGGCCGGGGGTGCGCATGGTGACGGTGAGCGGCTCGCCGCCGAGCCTGATCTCCAGCGGCTCCTCGGCCGCCAGCGCGTCCGGCCGGGTGCCGCGCCCGTCCCCGCGCAGCCGGAGCACCCGCCGCCGTGCCGTCGCCCGCGTCATCGCGCCGCCCGCCTTCCAGGTCCGCCGTGCCCGGCGCTGCGCCGGACGCCTCCCCACAGGGTGCGTCACGCGGCCGGGTATCCGAAAATCCTGGTGACCGGCCGGCCGGTCCGCCGGCGGGGCCGCCGGGCGGGTGCGGCAGGGTCTCCGGGGCCGGAGTTTCGGATGGTCCTGGATGGTTGTCATATCCTCATTCACCTGGTGAGATGATGTATATGGATATGCACAGTGCTGCGGCCCCCCACGCGCCGCTCGTCCGGGTCGGCAAGGCCGACGTCAGCGCCGAGGACGTGCTGGCCGTCGCCCGGGGGAACGCCCGCGTCGAGATCGGACCCGACGCGCTCGCCGAGATGGCGGCCGCGCGTGCCCGGATCGACGCCCTGGCCGCCGAACCGCGCCCCGTCTACGGGGTCTCCACCGGCTTCGGCGCCCTCGCCGTGCGGCACATCAGCCCCGAGCTGCGCGCCCAGCTGCAGCGCTCGCTGGTCCGCTCGCACGCCGCCGGGATGGGTCCGGCGGTCGAGCGCGAGGTGGTCCGCGCGCTGATGTTCCTGCGGATGAAGACCCTCGCCAGCGGCCGCACCGGCGTGCGTCCGCTGGTCGCGGAGACCATGGCGGCGATCCTCAACGCCGGGATCACCCCGGTGGTCCGCGAGTTCGGCTCGCTCGGCTGCTCCGGCGACCTCGCGCCGCTCTCGCACTGCGCGCTCGTCCTCATGGGCGAGGGCGTCGCCACCGGCCCCGACGGCGCCGAGAAGCCCGCCGGCGAGCTGCTCGCCGCCGCGGGCATCGAGCCCGTCGAACTGCTGGAGAAGGAGGGCCTCGCCCTCATCAACGGCACCGACGGCATGCTCGGCATGCTGGTGATGGCCGCCGCCGACCTGCAGCTCCTGTTCACCACCGCCGACATCACCGCGGCGATGAGCCTGGAGGCGCTGCTCGGCACCGACAAGGTGCTCGCCCCCGAGCTGCACGCCCCGATCCGCCCGCACCCCGGCCAGGCGCTGTCCGCGGCCAACATGCTGGCCGTGCTCAAGGGCTCCGGCCTCACCGGTCACCATCAGGACGACGCCCCGCGCGTCCAGGACGCCTACTCGATCCGCTGCGCCCCGCAGGTCGCCGGCGCCGGGCGCGACACCCTGGCGCACGCCGTGCTGGTCGCCTCCCGGGAGCTGGCCGCCTCGGTGGACAACCCGGTGGTGCTGCCGGACGGCCGGGTCGAGTCCAACGGCAACTTCCACGGCGCCCCGGTCGCCTACGTGCTGGACTTCCTGGCCATCGCCGCGGCCGACCTCGGCTCGATCTCCGAGCGCCGCACCGACCGCCTCCTCGACAAGGCCCGCTCGCACGGCCTGCCGGCCTTCCTGGCCGACGACCCGGGCGTGGACTCCGGTCTGATGATCGCCCAGTACACCCAGGCGGCGCTGGTCAGCGAGAACAAGCGGCTCGCGGTGCCGGCCTCGGTCGACTCGATCCCCTCCTCGGCCATGCAGGAGGACCACGTCTCGATGGGCTGGTCCGCCGCCCGGAAGCTGCGCCAGGCCGTGCAGAACCTCGGCCGCATCCTCGCCGTCGAACTCACCGCCGCCGCGCGGGCCCTGGAGATCCGGGAGCAGGCCGGGGCGGCCGGCTCGCCGGCGCCGGCCACGGCCGCGGCGGTGGCCGCCGCCCGTGCCGCCGGGGTCGGCGGGGCCGGGCGCGACCGCTTCCTCTCGCCGGACCTGGAGGCCGCCGCGGAGCTGGTCGCCTCCGGCGGGCTGGTGCGGGCGGTCGAGCGGGTCACCGGCCCGCTGGCCTGACGGAGCGGCCGTGCGGAGCGGGCGGGGCCGGCGGCCCGGGGTCTCAGTCCCACTCGCTCCGCGGGGCCGACGGCCGGCGCCGCTCCTCGACGCGCTCGGCGAGCGCCGCGGAGACGTTCACGCCGACGATGCCGGTCCAGCAGACCAGCAGGCCCCAGAAACCCGCGGTGCCGCCGGAGATGGCGGACAGCGGGATGCCCAGGGCCATGGAGACGACCGGCAGCCGGGAGCCGCCCCGGCCGAACCGGCGCGGGCGGTGGCCGTGCCCCGGCGCGCCGTAGGGGGCCCCGGCCGCCGGGCCGTAGCCGTCGGCCGGGCCGAGCCGCTCGCTGACCCGGCGCTCCACCCGGGCGTCCAGCCGGGCGTCGAGCCGGGCGAGGAACGAGTCGACGAGCTCCGACTCGTACTCCTTGCCGAGCTCCTTGCGGGCCTGCAGCGTGGCGTCCAGATCGCGCCGCAGGTCGTCCTGGCGAGTGTCCATGGGCACCAGCCTCCTCCCGCGGGGCGGGCGGGTCCATCCGTACGACGGGGTTTCAGGGCCCTCTCAGGGAGATCTCAGGGTCACCCCGAGACGTCCGGAGCCCGCCCGGAGGTCCGCACCCCGGACATCTCGCCGGGCGTTCCGCCGTGCGAGACGTCTTTGCCACCCGCGGCCCGCTGCTGCACAGTCGTCCGAACAGCCCGTATCCGGAGGTACCGCCATGACCGCCACCGACGACGCCGGCCCGGTCGGTCCCTCCGCCCGGCTGCTCCAGCTCTTCGAGGGGCACCGGCTCACCCCCACCCAGCGGCGGATCGCGCACTCGCTGGTGCGGCACGCCACCGAGGCGCCGTTCCTCTCCAGCGTCGAGGTCGCCGAACTCGCGGGCGTCAGCCAGCCCTCGGTGACCCGTTTCGCGGTGGCCCTCGGCTACGACGGCTACCCGGCGCTGCGCAAACAGCTGCGCGAACTCGGCGCGGGCGAGCCCGCCGCCCCCGAGACCCCGGCCGACGCGGTGCGCAACGAGCACCAGCAGGCCGTGCTCGCCGAGATCGAGCACCTGCGCCACCTCGCCGAACTGCTCGCCGACCCCGAGCCCGTCACCCGGGCCGCCCGCCTGCTCGCAGCCTCCCGCCCGCTGCCCGTCCTCGGCCTGCGCGCGGCCTCCGCGCAGGCGCGCGGCTTCGCGTACTTCGCCTCCAAGGTGCACCCCGACATCCGCCTGCTCGACGAGGGCGGCAGCCTGCTCGCCGACCGGCTGGAGCAGGCCACCGCGGCGGGCGCGAGCGTGCTGCTCTGCTTCGCGCTGCCGCGCTACCCGCGCGAACTGATGGACGCCCTGACGGTGGCCCGGGAGTGCGGGCTGACCGTGGTCACGGTGGCCGACAGCGCCTTCGCGCCGGTCGCCAAGCTCTCCGACCTGATGCTGCCGGCCGCCGTCGGCACCGGTCTGGTCTTCGACACCGCCTGCGCGCCGATGATGCTCGGCCGGGTGCTGCTGCAGAGCATGTGCGACGAACTCCCGGGCGCGGAGGCGCGGTTGGAGGCGATCGAACAGTCCGCGGCGGTGCGCGGCCTGTTCCTCGAATAGCCGCCGGACAAACCTCGAACAGCGCGGCCGGAGTATTCGTCACCAACCGGGGCATCCCTCCCTGCAGGGGGTGCCGCCATGCGCGTGATCCACGAGATGAAGTTCGTCGGCCGGCTCGCCTCCGGAGCCGACGAGTGGTCCTGCCCGAGCTGCGGACGCCGCGTCACCCTGCGCCGTCTGCCCGAACCCGAACTCACCGTCCTCGATCCGGGCGACGAGACCGTCGTCCACGTCGGTGTCATCGAACCCGACGCCCGCGCCGCCGCGGCCGCCGACCGGTACGGCCTCGGGCCCGTCCAGGAGATCCCCCGCCCGCCCCGCGTCCCCGACACCTTCGACGCCGCCGACCGCCGCTGGCTCGCCGAGATCGGCATCCACTGGGACGACGACGCCGCGGCCTGAGGGAGGGCCGGCCCCGCGGGGCGTACGGCGGAGGACCGGAGGACCGGAGGCCCGCGGCCCGGCGGTACCGGCTCGCCGTACCCGCCGCACCGGCCGTGCGGGACGCCCCGGCGTGCGCCGGCACGGGGGTGCGTGCGGAGGGTCGGGGTGCCGTCGCGGTGATCCGCGGCGAGCAGGACCGCGGCGCCCCGGCGATTCGCGGCCGTCCGCCGGGTTCGGCGTGGTGCGGGATGCGGGCCCGCGGACGGTGCCGGGCGGTGATGGGCGGTGACGGGCTCTGGCCGGAGGCTGGATGTTTGGTTATATTCAGCCAAGTCGAGCCTGAATGAATTCATCCGTCGAGGAGGCCGGGACATGGTGCAGCAGGCGAGCGGTCCGCGCGAGGTGCGGGCGGCGCGGGGGACGGGGCTGACGGCCCGGGGGTGGCAGCAGGAGGCGGCCCTGCGGATGCTGATGAACAACCTCGACCCCGAGGTGGCCGAGCACCCGTCGAAGCTGGTCGTCTACGGCGGCACCGGCAAGGCGGCGCGGGACTGGCGCTCCTTCGATGCCATGGTGCGCACGCTGGAGGGGCTCAAGCAGGACGAGACCATGCTGGTGCAGTCCGGCCGGCCGGTCGGCGTCATGCAGACCCACGAGTGGGCGCCGCGCGTGCTGATCGCCAACTCCAACCTCGTCGGAGACTGGGCCAACTGGGAGGAGTTCCGCCGGCTGGAGAGCCTCGGGCTCACCATGTACGGCCAGATGACCGCCGGCTCGTGGATCTACATCGGCACCCAGGGCATCCTCCAGGGCACCTACGAGACCTTCGCCGCCGTCGCCAACAAGCGCTTCGGCGGCACGCTGGAGGGGACGATCACCCTCACCGCCGGCCTCGGCGGCATGGGCGGCGCCCAGCCGCTGGCCGTCACCATGAACGGCGGCGTGGCGATCTGCGTCGACTGCGACCCGTCCCGGATCTCCCGCCGGATCGAGCACCGCTACCTGGACGTCGAGGCCAAGGACCTCGACCACGCCCTGCAGCTCGCCACCGAGGCCCGGGACAAGCGGCAGCCGCTCTCGATCGGCCTGCTCGGCAACGCCGCCGACCTGTTCCCGCAGCTGCTCGTGATGGACGCGCCGATCGACATCGTCACCGACCAGACCAGCGCCCACGACCCGCTGAGCTACCTGCCGGCCGGCGTCGCCTTCGACGACATGGCCGCCTACGCCGCCGAGAAGCCCGCCGAGTTCACCCGGCGCGCCCGCGAGTCGATGGCCCGGCACGTCGAGGCGATGGTCGGCTTCCAGGACCGCGGCGCCGAGGTCTTCGACTACGGCAACTCGATCCGCGGCGAGGCCCAGCTGGCCGGCTACGACCGCGCCTTCGCCTTCCCCGGCTTCGTGCCCGCCTACATCCGCCCGCTGTTCTGCGAGGGCAAGGGCCCGTTCCGCTGGGCGGCGCTGTCCGGCGACCCGCAGGACATCGCCAGGACCGACAAGGCCGTCCTCGACCTCTTCCCGGAGAACGAGTCGCTGCACCGCTGGATCCGGATGGCCCAGGAGAAGGTGCACTTCCAGGGCCTGCCGGCGCGGATCTGCTGGCTCGGCTACGGCGAGCGCGACAAGGCCGGCGAGCGGTTCAACGACATGGTCGCGAGCGGCGAGCTGTCCGCCCCGATCGTGATCGGCCGCGACCACCTGGACTGCGGCTCGGTCGCCTCCCCCTACCGGGAGACCGAGGCGATGCTGGACGGCTCCGACGCGATCGCCGACTGGCCGCTGCTCAACGCCATGGTCAACGTCGCCTCCGGCGCGTCCTGGGTCTCCATCCACCACGGCGGCGGCGTCGGCATCGGCCGCTCGATCCACGCCGGTCAGGTCACCGTCGCCGACGGCACCCCGCTCGCCGGCGAGAAGATCCGCCGGGTGCTCACCAACGACCCCGGCATGGGCGTCATCCGGCACGTCGACGCCGGGTACGACCGCGCCGGGGAGGTCGCCGCCGAGCGCGGTGTCCGCGTCCCGATGGGCGAGCTGTGACCGACCGCACCGACCGCACCGACCGCACCGACCGCACCGACCGCACCGACCGCACCGACCGCACCGGCGGAGCCGTGAGCGGCCTGAGCGCCGGCAGCTTCGAACGGATGTGGGCGGAGCTGCTCCCGGTGGGCCGCTCCGCCTCCTCCGGCGGCTACCGCCGGTTCGCCTGGAACTCCGCCGACGCCGAGTGCCGCGCCTGGTTCGAGCAGCAGGCCCGCGACCGCGGCCTCGGCTACGAGCTGGACCGCAACGGCAACCAGTGGGCCTGGCTGGGCGACCCGGCGGCCGGCGACGCCGTCGTCACCGGCTCGCACCTGGACTCCGTCCCCGACGGCGGCGCCTTCGACGGCCCGCTCGGGGTGGTCTCCTCCTTCGCGGCCCTCGACGAGCTCCGGGCGAGGGGCGCCGCCCCCGCCCGCCCGCTGGCGGTCGTCAACTTCGGCGACGAGGAGGGCGCCCGGTTCGGCGTGGCCTGCATCGGCTCCCGGCTCACCGCCGGGGTGCTGGACCGGGAGAGCGCCCACGCGCTGCGCGACGCCGACGGCGTCCGGCTGCCCGACGCGATGGAGCGGGCGGGCCAGGACCCGGCGGCGATCGGCGCCGACCACGAACGGCTCGCCCGGATCGGCGCCTTCGTCGAACTCCACGTCGAGCAGGGCCGCCACCTCACCGAGGACCGGCCGGTCGGCGTCGCCTCCGCGATCTGGCCGCACGGCCGCTGGCGGTTCGACTTCCACGGCGAGGCCAACCACGCTGGCACCACCCGGATCGAGGACCGCCGCGACCCGATGCTGACCTACGCCACCACGGTGCTCGCCGCCCGCAAGAAGGCGAAGCTCGCGGGCGCGCTGGCCACCTTCGGCAAGGTCGCCGTCGAACCCAACGGCACCAACGCGATCGCCTCCCTGGTGCGCGGCTGGCTGGACTCCCGGGCCGCCGACGAGGCGACCCTCGCCGCGCTGGTCGAGGAGATCGGCCGGGCGGCGGACGAGCGCGGCACGCGCGACGGCGTCCGGGTCGAGCTGACCCGCGAGTCCTACACCCCGGTGGTGGACTTCGACGGCCCGTTGCGCGACCGCCTGGCCGCGCGGCTGGGCGGTGTCCCCGTGCTGCCCACCGGCGCGGGACACGACGCCGGAATCCTGGCATCGGCGGTCCCGACCGCCATGCTGTTCGTGCGGAACCCGAGCGGGGTCTCGCACTCCCCGGCCGAACACGCCGAGACGGCCGACTGCCTGGCCGGCGTCGCCGCCCTCGCCGACGTACTGGAGGACCTGGCGTGTCAGTAGGCCGTGGCGGCGCCGCGCGAACGACGACCTTCTGGGCGCAGTACGCCTGGCTGCCGCACGTCAACGGGCCGGTGGTCGAGCAGGACGTCCTGATCACCACCGGCACCGGCGGCAGGATCGCCCGGGTGCAGCCGGACAGCGGGCCCTGCCCGCCCGGCGCCGTCCGGCTGGCGGGCCTGCTGCTGCCCGGGCAGGCCAACGCCCACTCGCACGCCTTCCACCGGGCGCTGCGCGGTCACGTCCAGGTCGGCTCCGGCACCTTCTGGACCTGGCGCGACACCATGTACCGGTTCGCCGCCGCGCTCGACCCGGACCGGTACCTGGCGCTGGCCACCGCCGCCTACGCGGAGATGGCGCTCGCCGGGATCACCGCCGTCGGCGAGTTCCACTACCTGCACCACGCGCCCGGCGGCGTCCGCTACGACGACCCCAACGCGATGGGCGAGGCGCTGATCGAGGCCGCCGCCCGGGCCGGCATCCGGATCACCCTGCTCGACACCTGCTACCTGTCCTCCGGCTTCGGCGCCGAGCCGACCAGGCCGCAGCTGCGGTTCAGCGACGGCGACGCCGACGCCTGGGCCGAGCGGGCCGCCGCCCTGCGCCCGCGCGAGCACGCCCGGACCGGCGCCGCGATCCACTCGGTGCGGGCGGTGCCCGCCGACCAGATCGGCACCGTCGCCCACTGGGCGGCGGCCCGCTCCGCGCCGCTGCACGTCCACCTGTCCGAGCAGACCGCCGAGAACGACGCCTGCCTCGCCGCGCACGGCGTCACCCCGACCCGGCTGCTGGCCGACCGCGGCGCGCTCGGCCCGCGCACCTCGGCCGTGCACGCCACCCACCTGACCGAGGAGGACGTCAAGCTGCTCACGGACTCCTCCACCACCGTCTGCATGTGCCCCACCACCGAGCGGGACCTCGCGGACGGCATCGGCCCGGCCCGGCAGCTGGCCTCCGGCGGCTGCCCGGTCACCCTGGGCAGCGACAGCCACGCGGTCGTCGACCCGTTCGAGGAGGCCCGCGCGCTGGAGCTGGACGAGCGGCTGCGCACCCGCACCCGCGGCCACTGGACGGCGAACGCGCTGCTGCGGGCCGGCACCGAGGACGGCCACGCCTCGCTCGGCTGGCCCGAGGCCGGCCGGATCGAGGCCGGCGCGCTGGCCGACTTCACCGTGATCGCCCTGGACTCGGTGCGCACCGCGGGCCCCGCGCCCCGGCTCGGCGCGGAGATCGCGGTGTTCGCGGCCTCGGCGGCGGACGTGCGGCACGTGGTGGTCGGCGGGCGGCAGGTGGTCCGGGACGGCGTGCACCTGCTGGTGCCGGACGTGCCGGGCGCGCTGAAGTCCTCGATCGAAGCCCTGAGCTGCTGAGACCTCGCTCCCGAAAGGTATGACGTGACCTCCCCGACCGTTCCGAGCACGCTGATCACCGGCATCGGCACCCTGGTCACCAACGACCCCGCGCAGGGGGGCGGGCCGCTCGGCCTGCTCACCGGCGCGGCGGTGGTGATCGACGGCGGCGCCGTCGCCTGGGTCGGCCCGGCCGCCGCGGCGCCCGCCGCCGACGAGCGCTTCGACGCGGCGGGCCGCGCCCTGCTGCCCGGCTTCGTCGACTCGCACGCCCACCTGGTCTTCGCGGGCGACCGCACCGCCGAGTTCAACGCCCGGATGTCCGGGCAGTCCTACTCTGCGGGCGGCATCCGCACCACGGTGGCCGCGACCAGGGCCGCCGCCGACGCCGAGCTGGACGCCAACGTGGCCCGGCTGGTGCGCGAGGCGCTGCGCCAGGGCACCACCCTGGTCGAGTGCAAGTCCGGCTACGGGCTGACCGTCGAGGACGAGGCCCGGGCGCTGCGGATCGCCTCCTCGTACACGCCGGAGACCACCTACCTGGGTGCGCACGTGGTGGCCCCCGAGTTCGCGGACGACCCGGCCGGCTACGTCGGGCTGGTCACCGGCCCGATGCTGGACGCCTGCGCGCCGCACGCCCGCTGGGTGGACGTGTTCTGCGAGAAGGGCGCGTTCGACGGCGACCAGGCGCGGGCGGTCCTGACGGCCGGCATCGGGCGCGGGCTGATCCCCCGGGTGCACGCCAACCAGCTCACCCACGGCCCGGGCGTGCAGCTGGCGGTCGAGCTGGGGGCGGCCTCGGCGGACCACTGCACCCACCTCACCGACGAGGACGTCGCGGCGCTGGCCGGTTCGTCGACGGTGGCGACGCTGCTGCCGGGCGCCGAGTTCTCGACCCGCGCGGTGTACCCGGACGCCCGCCGGCTGCTGGACGCGGGAGCGGTGGTGGCGCTGTCCACCGACTGCAACCCGGGCTCCAGCTTCACCAGTTCGATGGCGTTCTGCATCGCGGTGGCGGTGCGCGAGATGGGCATGACGCCCGACGAGGCGCTCTGGGCGGCCACCGCGGGCGGCGCGCGGGCGCTGCGGCGCACGGACGTCGGCACGGTGCGGGTGGGCGCCCGGGCGGACCTCCAGCTGCTGGACGCGCCCTCGCACGTGCACCTGGCGTACCGGCCGGGCGTGCCGCTGACGGCGGCCGTCTGGCGCGGGGGCGTGCGGGAGGTCTGAGCGCGCCCCCGGCGGGGGCGGCGGGCCGGCGGGGCCGGGGCG